>NZ_JBHWYR010000051.1:0-38203 GCF_042728695.1 Bacillus sp. NPDC060175 | reverse complement strand
CATTGGAAAAATCTAGGCTCAATAAATCTTCCTTGCGTATAAAGAAATTAGCAACACCGGAATCTCCCCACATAATATTTAATGAATCGTCTGTATCAATTTGCAACAATAATATATCGTGTTGTTGGTATTTTTCTTCCCATTCTCTTGGATCTGTCTGTGTGAAAAATGGATAACCACCAATTTTATGTCCTTGATCTTCGCATAAATCATCATACAGTTCGCCTAATTCTGTATTGTTTTCTTTATCAACAATTTCTTCCCAATCAATGTTATCGTTAAAAATCTTTTCGAATCGATAATCTCTTGATGTTACCGGTTGATAATCCAATTCAAACTTTAGTTTCGCTGCTTCGGGTATGATAAAATCCTCTAATTCTAATGTATTTAAGTAACTAAAATCAGTAATAACCTTAGTTAAATCTTCTGTAATTGTAGAATGATAAATAATTCGAAAGTCTTTTTGGCTTGTTGGATGATCAAAATCTGCTCCAAAAAGCTCATCATCAGCACTTACGAAAAATTGTAACATGCCCTTTTGAGGCATATATTCAATATGCGGAATTTCTTCAAGGTTTAACTGCGCAAGTAACATCATAGGTTGGCCATTAGAGTCTTTAGGATGCTCTTGATTTATAGGTACATACGGATAGCCACCAAACTTACTTTCAAAAAGGGTTGTCTCTGCTTGCGTTCCAGACACTTTAATGTACGGTTTCACACTTTCTTCTAAAATACTTCGATACTGCTCTAGTTCTTTCGGTAATTGAAGCTGATACGTATTCTTCATTTCTTCTGCCTCCCTTTAAAGATAAATAATAAATGCCTACCTCAATTATATTGCAAAAGATGGTTTCATTAAAAAAAGCTAAAAATCCGTTTTAACCCTCATTTTTTGCGCACTTGGCGGACAAAGTAAATTATGTTCTGAGACCTTTTTATTAATAGTTGTAATTAACATAGCTGCTTCTACATTATCCGTTAGTTCTTTTAAATTTTCTTTTAGATGATCTATTTCCTTTGAAAGTTCAATCCACCTAGGCAAAACATGATTATTTTTCAAAGTTCTATAAAGTTGCTTGTCAGGATTATACGAAAGATCTTTATCAAGATTAAGAGGTTTCCCTTTCCCAGGTAAATCATTAAACGCTCCTGTCTTTTCTGCCTGTTTAACGATAGAACTAATATGATCCTCATACGTGAACGACCAAACTTTTTCATCTTTAACTAAAATTTCTTGTTTTTTAAGTTTTTTATCTAGCTCATCTTGATTCATAGATTCTCTCTCCTTTTTATTTTATAGTGTGGTTTTTGTATGTTTTAATGCTCTCAATCCATCAAACAACTTTTCTCGCCACCAAACACTGTCATGGCCGCCTTGAAACTCTTCATAAGTAATTTGGTATCCCTTATCTTTTAAAGCTTTATATAAGCGCTTATTAGCCGTTAAAAGAGGTTCGTTTTCAAGTTGTCCTGCTGCCAAATAAAAATGAGGTTGAGACGTATTGGGATTTGCAGATATAATTTGATTTTCAATCCACGGAATTTCATTTTCAAAGCCATCCTTTTTCCAATGTACGGATCCAGACATTGACAACACATTCCCGAAAATATGTGGATTTTGAAGAGCTGCATAAAAAGCTGCTAAGCCACCGAGACTGAAACCGGCAATTGTTGTATTCCTCTCTTCTTGATATACGTGATACTTAGCTTGAATCCACGGAAGTAATTCCTCCGTTAAAAATGTATTCATTTTATCGTTATAAGTTAGCTCTTCTAGCCGATCAACAGGATCTATAGCAACAGCTATACAAGACGGAATTTCTTTTTTATAAATTAAATAATTGAGTGTTCTTGTGATTGAAAGGTTTTTAATAAAAGAATTCCCATCAAATACAATGAGAAGTTCATGAAGGTGTGAAGTTTGAGAATAATTATGAGGAGTATAAATATGAATCTTACGTGTATTATTTAAAGTTGAACTATAGAAAGAATATGTTTCAATTTCTCCAGATGGATAATGATTAGAAGAAAATCGACTATCATACGGCACTTTCATATCTATTTCTAACACGGATGCTTTATTGGCATCTTCTCCAAATACATTTCCATTAAATCGGTCTATTCGGTACTGTTCACTACGCTTTATCCAATCATTTTCGAAAAAATCGTTGACTGAAAAATAGTAAGTTGAAATAAAACTCTTATCCGTTCTAAACGTTCGATACCAAATATCTGTATGTAACAACCGTTGCAATTGATTTACAGACAGATCCCAACCAGGAAAACTACCGAATACATAAACGTTTTCAGTTTTTCGGTCCCCTAACCATATATACGTTATAAGCTTATACTGGTTATCTACACGACATTGTTCTATTAGTGGCGTATTATTTGACTTTATTTCATGCAAAAAAGTATAAAAAGCTTTCTCGTTTCCGTTTTTTAATTGATTATTAAGTTCCTCTAACTTAGGACTAATTATTGAATGCACTCTTCTCCCTCCTTTGTAGTATTCTATATGTAGTTCTTTCTTCTCATTAGAATTCCTATATAAAAATCGCCTTAGTATGTTATGTATTTAGGTCAGTTATTTATTAGAAAAATTATCAATTGCTTGAATAGCTTGTTCCAACGCTTTTATTCTTCTTTCTAAAAGCGTTCTTTGAGGACTACCAGCCTTTGACTTATCATACGCCCTCTCAATTGACGGGAGCAAACCAGTAAGGACATTGCGAGCTTCTGCTAAATCTTCCTGAGTATAATGATGGGTTCCTTGATTCCAAACGTTTTCTAGCATTGCTAAGCCGATGCAAACAGCTTTCAGTCGTTTCTTTACTAAAGTAGTATTTGCGCCTTTTTGAGTCATCTGTGACAAAGCATTTTCTAGTTTATTGATTGTTGATTGTAAAGATTTTAGTGATTCCAATTTATCTACATTTGATACATTTTCCATGTTAGTACTGTCCTTTCTTCGATTCTGAATTATTTTGCTTGATACTTTATAACATCGATAAGAACCTGATTTCACTCGGATATCTTAACATAAATAACTAACAAAATTTGAAAATAATTCTCAAGAATCCGACACAATTGTTGAACAAAAGTTAACTAACCTGCCTATATGTACTTCTTTCTTATAATTAGAATTCCTATATAAACAAGTTGATAATATTGTATATTTTATGAACTAAAAAAACGCACAAGCTATTTAACCTGTGCGTTTAAGATAGTAAAGTAATAGTTTCCGGACCTTCTCATAACTCATGAAATCTCTATACAAAATGGGATACTTCACAATTTCTGTTTCTAGAAAACGATATTGTGGAAACCATTCGAAAAACGATTTTCTCAGCCACTTTATTTGTTGAAACGTAATATTCTCTTCGTTTTCATTTAGTACAGAATTTAAAGTTGCTGCTGTATGCATCCAATAATGATTAAAATCAGCGTTTATATAGTCGTCTTCGGTAAATTTACTTTTTAAATCTCGCTGTAATTTTCCTGTAGCACGATAAGGAAACGGTTTATGCAGTGGACTATGCATTTTCTGCAATTCCTTAAAAATAACTTGTTTTCCTAACTTCACCTTTTCACCCCTTTATTTCTCTATCCAATTTAATAAGTTTTCAAAATGATATTGAGCATCGTTATACCCAAGATTATATAGATTAACGAGCTTTTCCTTATTTCTTTCTATTCCGCTTGTTGGAAGCTGTGCACTTGGTTGAATTACATAAAAATTATCTTTTTGTTCTTTTTGATTCATATAAGATATAGTTTCATTATAAAAACGATAATGGTCTACTAAATGTTCTGCGATTTTCGGATAGTTTCTATACAAGAATTTAGCTAGTCCAGAAAATTTATTCCGCTGCTTCTCGTATCCTTCTGGCTTTGTCATAATAACAACGTTCTTTTGATAACCATCATGTTGTGCTTTAAAAACTGGAATAGGATCTATAATCCCTCCATCTAACAATTTTCGATTATCATATTCTACAGCAGGTGCTATAAACGGCACAGAGCTTGATGCACGAATGATTTTTAAAATATCATTTCCATGATCTGTTTTATTATAATAAACAGCCTGTCCTGATTCGCAATCAGTCGTTCCTATGACAAACTGTTCACTTGAGTTTAAGAAAGTTTGAAAATCAAATGGGACAATTTTATTAGGTACTTCATCAAATAAAAAGTCCATCCCAAATAATTCACGTTTTCGAATTAAGTTTCGATAAGATATATACCTGTGATCTGATACTAGCTCTGTATTTACTTTCTTATTTCTCCCTTTTTGACGTGACAAATAGGTTGCTCCCATACACGCTCCAGCGGATACACCGACTACATACGGAAAAAATAAGTCCCTTTCCATAAAATATTCGAGTACTCCTGCAGTATATAAACCTTTCATTCCGCCGCCTTCTAATACTAAACCGATATTCTTCATGCTCAATCCCTCTGCTTCTGTTTTCTTACTTACATGTTAGCACAAGATTTTAGGATGAGGTTATATAAAATAATTGCAATAAGCAAAAAAACTACAGATGCAATGTCATAATGTATTTAGGCATAGCATGGTACAATATAAGAAACTCATTCCACATATTATAAAGGAGGAATTTCATATGGGTTTATTTAGTGGTATTTTAGGAAATGCATCAAGTGCGAGTACAGAAAGCGTAGAACATGATTTAGAAAAGATTATGCTTGATGATGAGAAAGTTGAGCATGCTTATAAATTAATTCGTGATTTAATCGTATTTACGAATCGTCGTCTTATTTTAGTAGATAAACAAGGAGTAACTGGTAAAAAAACAGAATACCATTCTATCCCTTATAAAAGTATTACACAATTTAGTATTGAAACAGCTGGGCATTTTGATTTAGATGCGGAACTTAAAATTTGGGTGTCTAGTATGGACGATCCAATTGCGAAGGAATTTAAAGGTGATGATAGTATTTTAAGCATTCAAAAAGCGTTAGTGACATATACGACAAAATAGTTCATTTTTGTATATTTATTCGAATCCGGAATTACTAACCCGAATATTTTGGAAGAATATACATTAAAATTGTATATTTAATCTAAAGCGGAACAAAAAGGTAAAGCATTTAAAATGTGCTTTACCTTTCTTTTTTATAATAAATTAAAGTTGCTTTATCATTTAATTTCTTTTTAAATTCCGCTTTTCTATATCCCATCTTTTCGTATAGAAAACAATTTCGTTCTTCCTCTAAAATTGTAGCAAGCTCCCAAGTCGTTATTTCTGGAAACATCTCCTCGATTAAAATTAATACTTTTTGAGCAATTCCGTTCCCTTGATAGTCTGGAATAATAAACATCGGGCTTATCCAAAATTTAGATGCCTCTTCTTTACGTGATATACATATCGCTCCGACAAGATTCGTATTTACAAAAATTTTATAAAATCCACCGTCCAGGTTATTTATTCTTGAAATCGTTCTTTCAATAAGTTCATTTGCCGGACTTGTTTCATAGTCCTTATACTTTTCTAATAATGAACTAAATGATTCTACTTGCATTTGAAATATAATCTCTGCATCAATTTCTGTCGCCCTCTCTAATGTTACCAATTTAAACGCTCTCTTAAAGAAGTAATATGAGCTGTATGATGATGACCGTGCCATGCATATAGTCCAATTGCAGCAGCAAGTTTTGTTTCACCTGATTCAGGATGATTAAATGTCTTTTCTAAATCTGCTGGTTCTAAAGAATATAATAAGTTAACCCATCTTTTATGTAATGAATCTAGCATTACAAGTGAAACATCTACTGGTAATTTTGAGTCAGGTAGCTCTGCCCATTTTTCTTCTTTGTACGGTTTAATAGTTGGATTCTTTTCTGTCAGTGCTAATTTAAAGCGTATGTAGCTATTCATATGACTATCAACAACATGATGAACAACTTGGCGAACAGTCCATCCACCAACGCGATACGGTGTATCTAACTGCTTCTGATCTAAATCTTTTATCGCTCTTGCTAATTCATTAGGTAAATCCTCAATTTCTTGAATCCATTTATCAATTATTTCTTCTGTAATAGTGCCTACATAAGTAAATTGGCCTATTGGATAACGTAAATCATTGTTCATGAATATGCCCCCCTATTATTTTGAAAACGAAGTAGTTCTGCAAATATACTGTACAAAATTTACACGTTCTCCGTTTAATTCTACAGAAGTTGTATCTGCTTCATTATTAAAAGAAAATCCGCTTTTTTCTAGTACAATTTGTGATGCGAGATTATTAGTCGTTGTTTTAGCATGAACCTCATTAATTTCATTATTTTTCGCTACGTTTAAAATTAATTTTACAGCTGCTGTTGCAACTCCTTTTTTAGTGAATTTTTCTCCGACTCTATAACCTAACGAACTGATTCGAGTTTCGGTATCTATATCTACTAAGTTTATTCGACCTACAATTTCGTTTTCTTCATTACGAATTAAATAAAAATAAGAATTTCCATCTGCCTGTTCTATTAATAAATCGTCTAGTAGTTTTTGGAAATATTCAAAATCGAAATATTTCGAACCACGATTTGGTACCATTGTTTCAAAAAAAGATTTATTCGTAAGTTCAAACGTAAATAAATCCTCAGCATCTTGTTTCTTTAGTTGCTCTATGTATATTTCCATCCCGTATTCTCCTTCTTGATTTACTAACTGTTATACATTCTTTTTTAATCGATTATTTTCCTGCTATTTCTTTCGATTAAGTAATACAGCAAGTACCACTTTCGGATGAAATAGATGAAATGGGCTACGAATTAAATTCATCACTCGCACTAATCGAATATACACATCAGAATCACTTGCAGAAAGTCGATATATTTGTTTCGTATACCAAAGCTGAAAATTTTGTTTCATAGTTAATTCTCTCTTTAGCTGAGGGTGACGTGATATTTCCGTAGTTGTCATTTCCCAAGGGGTTTGTATTATGTTTGCGGCTTTCTTATAAAATTGTTGTGTAAATGTTTTATCGAGCTTTTTTCTCCCTTGTAGAAGTTGTTGCAACTGGTGAGCTTCCATAGCTGCAACTGAAACGCCTTGACCGAAAACCGGATCAAAACGACAATGTGCATCTCCAACTATTAATAACCCTTCTGGCATATTTGTAACGAGATCGAATCGTCTGCGTACTTGAAAAGGAATTTTGTATGTTTTAATATCAGTAATTGCCTCAGCTCTATTTAGGAAATCTATTACATGACGGATTGAAAGGTTTTCAGCAAAATTATAAAACTCATCATCTGTTTGTGGTGCCTTCTCATTTGCATATCCACTGAAAGTAACAAAATAACGATCATCTTCAATCGTTTGAATTAGAACACCATAAGGATTCTCAGGAAAACTTGGAGACATAAGTATATTACAGCAGTCTAACTTCTCATTTTCTTTGAGTTTAAACAATCTAGTTGCATAAAATAAATCAATACGCACTTTTTCTTCTTGCACTTCAATATTGTATTCTCGTAACCACTCTATACTTTTTGAACCAAACCCACTCGCATCAACAACAATATCTGCATGAACTTCTTCGTGTACACCTATATCTAAACATTTAACTTTTACTCCACACACTTTGTTACGGTTTTCATCTATTAGTAATCTTTCAACTAACATTTCATACTTCGTAGTAATATTTGAAATTTGTTCAATTCGTTTTTGAATATGTGATTCTAGCATAGGACGACTTTGCTGAATCATATGCACTTCTCCTGTGAATGACTGTTTCCATAAACCAAATTGATGCCATTTTAAATCACGAGTAAAGTTATTTACGATGCTGCCTGCTTCTATTAATTCGTTAGTAATAGTAGGGAACAATTCCTCAATTGCCTTTTCTCCGCCTTTTAATAACACATGAGGATGATTACTTTGTGGAACTCTTTTTCTCGAAGCTTCTCCATCCCATTTTTCACCGGCTTCTAAAATGATTACTTCTTTAAAAGAAGTTGATAATGCTTTTGCTGTGAGTTTTCCTGCTATACTTCCGCCAATAACGATAGCCTTATTAAACATATTTTCCCCCTTAATGAAAAAAGATCCTGCCTTATATGAATGAAACAGGATCTAAACGAAGAATTACTAAATTAAAACACATGAGTAAATTGCAACGTTAAAATTAAAATACCTAATCCCCATACGTAATACGCGAATACTTTTAAAGAATGACGTTTCAAATATTGAATCATCCATGAAACTGCTATGTAACCAAAGAACGCTGCTGATAACGTGCCGACAATTAAAGATGTACTAGAAATAGATTCAGCTTTCCCTTGATAAACATCTGCAAATTGCAAAATGATTGCTCCGACTATTGCTGGCGTAGATAATAAAAACGAAAAATATGCTGCTGTTTCACGGTCTAGTTTTCTCCATAAAGCAGCGACGATTGTCATACCAGAGCGAGAAATTGCTGGGAAAATAGCAGCCGCTTGAAATGAACCGATAATAAATGCATCTTTATATGTAATGTCATCCATTTTTTTACGACCATTTTTTTGTTTATCGGCCGTGTAGAGAAAGAAACCTGTCACTAAAAACTCCCAGCCAATCGTAATACCTGTTTTTGAAATATCTTCAAAGAAGTCTTTAAATAACAATCCGATTACAACTGCAGGTATCGTCCCAACAATAAGCAATAACATTAGTTTTGAAAATGGATTTTTAATTAAGTATATAAATTCTTTTTTGTAATAAATAAACACTGCAAGCAAAGTCCCGATATGCAGCATCGTATCTAAAAACAATCCAGCTTCATCTAATTGAAACAAATGCCTTCCTAAATAAAGATGTCCTGTACTACTAATCGGTAAAAACTCTGTTAAACCTTGTATTATCCCTAATATAAAAGCTTCTAACCAATTCATGATGGTCCCCTTTCTCGTTTGCTTGTACCAATATATGAAGGTTCAATTTTCGATATGAAAAAAACTATTTTTCTCTATGAATTTACTTTTATTTCATGGATATATATGTAAAAAGGAGTAAGGAGGGTTACTATGTGGCAACATACGAAATTCGGCAATGTATTACTGTGGGCAGGACCTATCCTTGTGTTTATAGGGTTATGTATGACAAATGTTATTTCAGATATTCCTTTTTTTGAAGGAAAACATAAAACGCTTGGAATTATAATTTTATTTATAGGGCTTTTCTGTTTAATTGCTGCTAATCATTTTAAAAAAGGAGAAAGAAATGAAGAATGAAACACAAAAAAACAATCCTAGTATATGTGCTAGGATTGTTTTTTTTACTTATTTATAAAACACTTTATCAACGTTATATTTCGCTTTGTATTCATTAATGATGTAAGTTTCATAAATTTCTCTTTCTGTTGGATCTTCTACGATACATGCATCGATACGGTATACTTCATCACGATTATTTTTGATTGGTGAAACATTATCTTCAAAATGCTTTTTAATACGTTGTCTAATTTTACGAGCTTTACCTACGAAAAGAAGTTCGTCATTAATATTGTAAAACATAAAAATGCCGCCTTTATCTCTAGGAAACAAGTGGAAATCGATAAAACCGTTAATTGGAGTAATTAATGGCTCGTCTCCTTTAATAACTTGGTTACGTTCAGTAATTGAAACATCAGCTTCAGGAATATTAATTTTAATCAAGTTCATTCACGTCCTCTTTTATTATAAAGATAAATAATAGCATAAGTATGTAAGAAAAGCTATGTTAAGAGAGATATTTCATTTTATAATTCAAATATTATAGGTATATCATGTAAACTTTTTCTCCAAATCATATGATCGTTTGATTCGCCCCAATAATCCTTCAGCATATAACTAGGTTTTCCAAACTTTTTTGTCCATATACTTTGTGCTTTTTTGTATCCACTATCTAAACAGCATTCGGTTATTCCTCTGCTAAGTAATGTAAGATACATTGTATTTAGTAGTAAACTCCCTATACCTTTTCTTTGATACTCCGGAAGTATAAATACAGTTCCTATTTCATACAAATCCTTAAGTACACCGTCTGTACAACTATTAATCAATGTACTTGCTGGACCGATTTCAATCGTTCCAATGATTTTATCGTTACTTGTATCTATTGCTAATAAAAAGTAACGACTTTCTCCATTATTATCAAAATCATTTTTCAAATATTGCTTTTTCGTGTTAATTTCACTTTCTATGTCATCTAATAATTGTGATAACCCTTCGTTTTTAAAAGTATTTGTAATAACTATACGAAAAAACAAATTTAGTTCATCAATATCATCCGAATTCGGCCTTCTAATTTCAACGTTATACATGACTTAAATCTCCAATCTTTGAAAATATATGAGTATGAGAAAGTGTATTCATTCTAAAAGATGTAATGTACTTGCTAAGACCATACTTTATATACTCTACTCATCATTATTTTGCACAGCTCTGCATAGATCCAACAGTATAGAAAACTTAATATAAATATTAATGAAATAATTTTTATATCCACAGTTGTATGAATAGTAGGACCAAGTACTGGAAAACGGAAGACATCGAGAACGATCATTATTCCAATAAGTAAACATATCGCTGAAAAGGAAACCACCCAAATTCTCCTCTTGAATTGTAAAAAGGATACACCTAACGCTATACCTAATAATCCTGTAGTAAAGGGAAAGACAATTAGTTCACTTGGCTCAATAATGAATAATAGGAAAATAGTAAGAATATAAGAGAGTACTCCCTCACGAATAGAATAACAAATAGCTAGAAAAATCGGTAGCGTCGCGAAAGGACTAATAAATAACCCTATTCCAGGGATTAAGTTCCCCGCAGATTGAAAAATAGCAGCAAGTGAACCGAGTAATGCTGTAATGACTAACCTACTTGCAGGCGTCACCTTTCTTTTATGAACAAAATTCGCATCCTGCTCTATCATCCATTGATACCAATAGCATCTAAAGCGATTCATCAAATTCCCCCCTAAAGAGACCTAATTCACCACTTTCTATTTTTATTCAAATACTTATTGGTTATGTTTTACTTTCTGCTTGTTAGGAATCACTATACAATAGATGTTTATCCATAGAAGGTTTTTTAAGAGGCGCTAAGTCGTGCGTTTGAAAAAATATGAATTCCATATATTTTTAGACTAAGAGTTTATACCGTATCATGGAACAATTTCAAAAATAGTACCTTTGTTAAAATCCGTTACTTTCATAGATCCATAAACCCCTAAATATAATCTAGTTTGATCTCCGTTTGTTCCCAAGCTCATATAATAAGCTGCTTGAGCACCAAAATCATAATTGGTTTCAATAACATGAAAATCATTACGTTTCCCGTCTAGAGCTGCTCTAGTAAAAGCTAACACTCCCTTTACTGGAGATTGAAATTCTTCTTTCTTAGCAAGATCAGTAAACACGACGCTACCGGTTAAATTTTGAATTGCAGTTCCCATATAAGGCTGAACTCCTGTAAGTGAAGTTCCTCCAAACTTATCCGGTCTGGAATCTTTATGAAAATAACTAATTAGAGGTTGAATACGTCTCGCTGACGTTTGAATTGTTTCATTATAATAGGCCATTGTTCTCTCATCCAAAGTAGGATTCTCAGAACAGTGCCTTATAAAAGACGTAGGTAATTCTCCTTCCCATCCTCGCCAACCAAAATTAATAAATCCATCTTGATTGGGAGTGGATCTCATTAAATACGTTTGAACAAGTTCGGTAACCGGTATGGGTTTATAATGAACAAACGAAAAAATAGACTCTGCAATATCCTGCCCGACATTTCCAGCGTATTTGATATATTGATTATAAAACCTTTGGAATGAAATACCTGTTATATTACGAACCCCTTTCGCAATTACCGTAAGTGTTTCTTGTATAGATAAAGGAAACTCATTGAAGCGCGTAACTACTGGAGGGTTATTTATGAATGTATTTTTACTTACATCAATTTCAATTATTTTACCCGCTATTTCTAAATCATCCTGGCTTAAATTAAATGGATCATAACCCGATCCACCATCTCCATTTGTAAAAACAAGTTTTCCAGTCTCTGGTGAAAAGTTTAAACTATTGACTCCGTTATGATTAAAAAATGGCCGTTTTATGTTAAGTAACGTTCTTCGTTTTTGAGGTTGACCGTTTGATTGTAAAGTCCATTCTTCAATTGTATCAATATGATCATATTGAGTATCTCTATTTATCCACTTTAAGTTTAAAGTTTTCGGGTCACAAGGATTCGGTTTAAATTGTTCTGTAAGTGCACCTGGTCCTTGAGTCCCAGCCATTGAATAATGAAGATAAAATAAGCCATTATGATTAAATTGCGGATGAAACGCTAGTCCTAGCAATCCGCGTTCATCATAACCGCTACTAGAAACACCTTCTTCAAACGTGCCTAATTTGATAATTCGCGGACGAATATTTAAAAATGTTTTTATTACACCGTCTCCTATATAAAAAACCTCTCCTAATTGGGTTGCAATAAATAGTCTTTCAGCCGATTCACCTGGAAGTATGGCTGTTTTTATTACAGTTGGTAAATTTATGTTATGAACGATGGGCCGTAAACTAACCTTAACTTTTGTCAACTCACTTTACACCCCTTTAATTGCGTTTTATTAAAAGAGTATGATTAAAACTGTTCGATTAGTATTCAATTAGGGACTAGGGAATTGGATACTATTTCTGACTGCGCTGCTTCTCCATATAACTACGCATCCGTCGCATATATTCAGGTGCGTCCATTGGATTCCCTGCGATCATTTCAATTATACAGAGTCTTTTGGTGCTTTCCTTTTCAGCATGGATTATAGCCTGATCAAGCTCTCCATAGGTCCGGACCGTAACGGTAAACGCGTTACCTCCAAAAGCTTCGGCCAGCTTGGTGTAAGACCATCGAGGGATTTGGTTGTACTTTTGATCCTCTGTTTTGACATTTAAATATCTCTCGATTGTATAACCATCGTTGTTCAAAACAAAGATTATGGGCTTGCAGCCGTAATAGAGCATAGAACTGATTTCCTGTGCCGTTAGCTGCAGGGCACCGTCACCTGTAAACACCAATACTCGGCGTTCCGGCGCGGCCATAATAGCACCAAACGCCGAAGGGATTGCGTAACCGATGGACTGCCATCCACCTTGTCCAATATATGTTACATTGCCCGGCAGTCTGACCTCTCCCATTCCATAATAAAACGTTCCGGTCTCGGCGATTACAATATCCCCATCTTTCAGCATGCGCTGAAAACGCGGATAATAGCCGTCCGCCATTAGAGGTCCGTCGGCAATAGTTGTGAATTGCTCATAAGGGAATGACAATTTTTTTGTCAAACCTTTGCCCGTATAACCCACCTTCTGAACGGCAAGTAGCATGTCGGCTGCAAGAATATTCGGATATTCCGCCTCAGCGATTTTAACTATATCTGGTTGAATATTGACAGTTATCAGCGGGTTCAGCTTTGCGGTAAAACTTGCGGTGTTTGTGTCCGCCCATACCATGCCAATCGCAATGATACAATCTGCATTCTCCACCGTACTTTGGACTTCAGTCCTCCCGAAAGAGCCTAGATACATTCCGATATAATTTGGATGGGTCTCATCGAATCCTCCCTTCCCGTACATCATCGTTACAACAGGCACATTCATTGCATCGGCCAGTTGCCGAGTTGCTGTCTGAAGGCCGAAGCGCATAGTTTTCACATCCACCAAGATAACTGGTCGGTGGGCACGCTCCAAAAGCGGACGGACATGATTCACTGCAGCCTGAAGGGTATTCTGGTTGGATGTTGGACGTGGTGTTACCGGTTCTGCCCAGACTTTAATCGGCTTGGTCACTAAATCATTAGCCACAACCAGGTATACCGGCCTTTTCTTTTCCTTAGCAATGCGAATCGCAGTCTGAATTTCAATCTTGGCATTTTCCGGCGTAAGCACTGCGGTATATGCCGTAATCTGCTCATACACCTTGCGAAAAACGTCAAAATTTCCATCCATTAAGGTGTGATGCATAAGCTTATGCTCTTTTTGATCCTTCTCAGGAGGCGCACCCACAATGTGTATAATTGGTACATGCTCGCTGTTGGCTCCCGCTATCGCATTGCAGGCGCTGAGCTCCCCGACCCCGAAGGTCGTAATAAGAGCCGATATTCCTTTGATTCTTGCATAGCCATCTGCAGCATAACCTGAGTTTAGTTCGTTTCGTCCTTCTATAAAGCTGATGCCGTTATAACACTCCAAAGTATCAAGAAGTGTAAAATTATAGTCCCCTGCGACACCAAAAATTTCGGTAATGCCCTCGAGTTTCAGGCAATCGAACAAATACTGGCCAACCGTTTTTTGAGCAGGTCCCCTTTGTAAACCAAAGTTACCCGTATTAATCATGTTGTCCATCGCTTGCTCACTCCTTATCCATTTCTTTGGCTTGTTCTGTTTTATAGTACCCTTTTTGATAATTCCCTTTAATTAAACCAGTTATCCGTTGTGCAACAATTAATGGGGAAGAAATGCTCCTTATATCGGCGAAAAGTCTAGCTTACTTTTAAAAACTTTGTAACAGAACCCTAAAAATGATAAAAACCCACGAAGAAAATGAATTTTCACCGTGGGTTTTAGTTATTTAAATGGACTTTCGGGACACCTAACTCAAGAAGCATCCGCACCTTCAAATTGACTATTATAAAGCGAAGCATAGAAACCATCAGCTTTCAATAACTCTTCATGATTACCTTGTTCTACAATATCCCCATCTTTCATGACAAGGATTAAATCTGCATCACGTATTGTTGATAATCTATGAGCGATAATGAAGCTTGTTCTACCTTCCATAAGGTTTTCCATCGCTTTTTGAATCAGTACTTCTGTACGAGTGTCAATGGAGCTTGTTGCTTCATCGAGTATTAATATTTTCGGATCTGCAATAAGGGCGCGGGCAATTGTTAGTAGTTGCTTTTGTCCTTGGGATACGTTGCTTGCTTCTTCGTTTAGTTCCATTTGATATTTATTTGGTAATGTTTTTACGAAGTTGTGAACGTGAGCTGCTTTCGCTGCTTCAATTACTTCTTCGTCTGTAGCATCGAGTCTACCGTAACGTATATTTTCCATGATGGAGCCGTTAAATAGCCAAGTGTCTTGAAGTACCATACCAAACATGTTGCGCAAGTCTTCTCGCGTGAAGTCTTTTATATCGTGACCGTCGATACATATTGCACCGCTGTTTATGTCATAGAAACGCATTAACAGTTTTACAATCGTTGTTTTACCAGCTCCGGTTGGTCCGACGATTGCTACTTTTTGTCCAGGTTTAATGTTAGATGAGAAATTATTGATGATGATCTTATCTGGATTGTATCCAAATTGAACATCTTGGAAGGTAACTTCTCCTTGAACTTTTTGCAGCTTCACTGGATTTTCTGCTTCTGGCACTTCCTCTTCTTCTTCTAAAAATTCGAAGACTCTTTCTGCAGCAGCTGCAGTGGATTGAAGTACGTTCGCGATTTGCGCTACTTGAGCGATTGGTTGCGTAAAGCTTCTAACATATTGCACAAAGGCTAAAATGTCTCCAACTGCGATGGTTCTCTTGACCGCAAGCCATCCGCCTAAAATAGATACAGCGACGTAACCGATATTACCGATAAATGTCATAATCGGCATCATCATTCCAGATAAAAATTGAGATTTCCATGCGGAGTGGTAAAGGGTATCATTTACCTTTTCGAATTTTTTTACTTCTTCTTCTTCTTTGTTAAAGGCTTTTACGATATTGTGACCACTATAAATTTCTTCGACCTGACCGTTTACGTGTCCTAAATATTCTTGCTGGGATTTGAAGTATTTTTGTGATCGTTTTACGACTGCCATGATGAGAATCATCGATACTGGCAATATTAAAAGCGCCACTAATGTCATTTGCCAGCTGATTGATAACATCATGATAAGTACACCGATGATTGTAATAACGGATGTGATGATTTGCGACATACTTTGGTTTAACGTTTGGCTCACCGTATCTACGTCATTTGTAATTCTCGATAATACTTCGCCGTGCGTTGTTTTATCAAAGTATTTCAGCGGCATACGGTTAATTTTTTCATCGATTTCTTTTCTGAAGTTATAAGATACTTTTTGAGCTACTCCAGAAATAATGTACCCCTGGATAATACCAAACACAGTGCTCAGTATATATAATCCAAGGAGTAAAATGACAATGTTTCCGATATAGGTAAAGTCAATGGCCGCACCGGGTGCTCCTGATACTTTGCTTACGAGTCCTTCGAAAAGTTTTGTTGTCGCGTTTCCTAAAATTTTTGGGCCAACGATTGTAAAGGCTGCACTACCGATTGCGAAAAGGATAACGACTAAGATTGATAATTTATAGGGCTTCAAGTATTGAAGGAGTTTATTCATCGTTCCTTTGAAGTTTTTTGCTTTCTCAATCTTTCTCATGCCGCCGCCCATAGGACCGCCAGGACCAGGGCCGCTTTGTTTTCTATTTTCTATTTTTCTATCACTCATGATGACAACTCCTCTCTTGAAAGTTGTGATAAAGCAATTTGCTTATAAACTTCACAGTTTTCCATAAGCTCTTCATGAGTACCAGTTCCAATTATTTTTCCTTCGTCAAGTACAATAATCTTATCGGCATTCATGATTGTACTGATTCTTTGGGCAATAAGTAAAATAGTACTTCCTGTAATCTCATTGTTTAAAGCTCTGCGCAATGCTGCGTCTGTCTTAAAGTCAAGAGCTGAGAAACTATCATCGAATATGAAGATTTCTGATTTTTTCGTAAGAGCACGCGCAATAGAAAGTCTTTGTTTTTGACCACCGGAAACGTTCGTACCACCTTGTGATATTTCTGTGCGGAAGCTTTCAGGTTTCGCGTTAATAAACTCCATAGCTTGCGCGATTTCCGCCGCTTTTTCGAGTTCTTCTTCAGTTGCTTCTTTTTTACCATATTTCAAATTACTCTCGATTGTACCTGAGAAGAGAACTCCTTTTTGCGGTACATAACCAATTTTCTCTCTTAATTCCTTCTGAGATACTTCTCTAATATCCGTGCCATCTATTAATATTTGGCCGCTTGTGACATCGTAAAAGCGTGGAATTAAGTTGATTAATGTTGATTTACCACTACCTGTACTTCCGATGAAAGCTGTCGTTTCACCAGGTTTTGCAGTAAAGGTGATATTAGAAAGCACATCTTCTTCTGCACCTGGGTATCTAAAGCCAACATTTTTAAATTCAACGTAACCTTTCTTGTCTGAAGCAAATGTTTTCGGCTCTTTTACATCACTAATGGTAATGTCAGTATCTAAAACTTCTGCGATACGTTGTGCGGAAACTGAAGCACGTGGAACCATAATAGATACCATTGAAATCATTAAGAAGGCCATGATAATTTGCATTGTATATTGCATAAATGCCATCAAATCACCAACTTGCATATGTCCCATATCCACTTGGTGTGATCCAACCCAAATAATAAGTACAGTAACGGCATTCATGATAAACATCATCATTGGCATCATAAATGACATTAAACGGCTTACAAATAAATTTGTTTTTGTTAAATCTTGATTTCCTTTTTCAAATTTCTTTTCTTCATGTTTTTGAGTATTAAAAGCACGAATAACGAGCATACCGGTTAAAGATTCACGAGTGATTAAGTTAATTTTATCTACTAACTTTTGGATACGCTTAAACTTAGGAATCGCGATGCTAAATAAACCAATAACTAGGCTTAAAATCGCAATTACCGCAACTGCGATAATCCATCCCATTGAAAGGTCTGTAGTAAGTACTTTAATAATGCCGCCGATACCTAAAATTGGTGCATAGAATACAATGCGAAGCATCATAACCATAAGTGTTTGAACTTGCTGGATATCATTTGTACTTCTTGTGATTAGAGATGCAGTGGAAAACTTATCAAACTCTGCATTCGAGAAGTTTGTAACTTTCCGGAATACTTTCTTTCTAAGGTCTCTGCCGAGTCCTGCAGCTACTTTTGCAGCAAGTAAACTCACGATAACGGTAGCTGCCATACTTACTAAGGATAAAAGTAGCATTTTCCCGCCGGAAGTAAGAATAAAATTAGATTGAAGCTTATCAGTATTGATACCGATCTTTTTATACTCATTCTCAATGTATGAAACAGCTGATTGTGTTACCATGCTACCTGGCATATTCTTAAACTTTTCATCTGCCTTTTCTTTCATTGCATTGATTTGATCTTGAGGAAGTTTCGCAATGATTGCAAAAGGATCTGTATTTGGCGGCAGCTTCGCTGGTGTGTTGTTGTCACCTGTCGCAGCAGGAGAGAAAGCAGATGAGCCACCTTTTTCAATTCCTTGTGTAATTAACATTGGTTTCCCAAAGATATCGTTAAGTTCGTTAATTATTTTTTTATCTTCTGTATGTAGCTTATAAAGTGGCTCTTTATCAAGCTGCGGATAATCTTTTAAGTCATTTTTCAATTCACTTTGAGAGAGGTTGTTCTTATCTAAAAGCACATAGTTGTCAGCTACTTTTTTCTTCTCATTTTCATTCATAAAGAGCGTAAGTTTATCCAGTTCACTTTTACGAATAACCTCAGGTACTGCATTTTCTACACCTTTTTGTTGAATCCCTACATTGACAATGTTAGACATGTAGTCTGGCAGTGATAGATCACATACTGCCTGCACAGTTAAAAGACATACAACTGCAATGATGGAAGCAACAAATGGTTTTAAATGTTTAATGATCTTTAACATTTAATTCATCTCTCCATTTTCCTTATCTAATTTTTTTAGTTTTTACTCCGTTTCTCTCCTTTATTCTTCGTATTCTCAGTAATTCATTCTAGCAGCTCTTTACGTATTTTTGGCCACAGATTAATTTTATGACTATATGAAGATATGATGCAACTTTTAGAGAGAATAGACTTAACTTTGATCAAACATGTTTATAAACCAACATAACGTACAGGAAATCGGCTTTTCTCTTGTCGAAATTTACTTAGCATACAATGGTCATATATTTTCAAGAATAACGGAAGAATATATAGAAAATGCTACATAAATGTGAAGTTTGATCAACTTAGGGGGGACAACCTTGTTCAATCAGATAGTAAAAGCTGTACCCAATTTATTTACGATTGGAAATTTATTGTGCGGTGTTTTTTCAATTACCATGAATATGAGTGACTACTTGGAAGTAGCCTCCATTTTTATTTTCTTTTCAGCTGTTTTAGATCTCCTTGATGGAAGAATTGCGAGAAAATTAAAAGTGAACAGTGAGTTTGGTGTACAATTGGATTCCTTAGCTGATATTGTTAGTTTCGGAGTTGCTCCTGCACTTCTATTTCATTCGATAGCAACACCATCTATTTTAACTTCTTTGGCATTTATCCTTTTCCCAACGATGGGTGCTTTAAGATTAGCTAAATTTAGTGTAAAACCAACCATTGGATATTTTAAGGGATTACCTATTCCAGCTGCTGGATTACCATTGGCTGGTATGGGATTGTTTTCATATAGCAATGCATGGATTACATTAATCCTCGCTCTCTTAATGGTAAGTCCAATTAGGTTTAAAAAACTTTAATTGGGATCCCGCCTATCGCTTTAATTTCATTTGTGAAACGGTTCGCTAATATCCATCAAGTTGAGGGTTTTGATGTTATTCATCATTTTACGAATACAGCGATGGGACAGACTTTAAAGAGCTAACCCATTTTAATTACTCATAATAGATTGTGAAATTGAATAGCCTCCAATTTTTGAGGCTATTGTTTATATTTCTGATATGCATAAAAAGAAAAGATATTCGCCTCTATATTGAACGAATCAACCTTTCTTCTCTAATACCTCAAACGATAAAAATGCACTTCGTTGCTATAAAAGGCAAAAATTTTTCGTTTTGTGGGTTATCTATTTTCTTAGCTTGATAACGATGTGGTGGTACCCCTTGTTTAAAAGAACTCCTACCTCCCAAAATACTTAGTTACGCCCAAATAACATAACAAAAAAGATTAGGAAATCACTCCTAATCTTTTTTGTTTATTACTATTCCATTGCCCCAGCAACATCATAATCATTTAAATCTAATTCAATCGGTTGCCCTAACGCAAGTTTCGCAAGTTCTGATCCTAAGTATGGACCTGCTGTTAATCCTGAAGCACCTAATCCGTTTGCAATGAGTATGCCTTCAAAATTAGGGAGTGGGCCAATAACAGGTAAGAACCCTGGTGTAAACGGTCTAAAGCCAACTCTTGTTTCAATCATTGTGCCATCTTCCAAGCCAGGCGCAACTGTTAATGCTTTATGGAATACTTCATGTAAACCACCTGCAGTTACACGGTGGTCAAATCCAGTATCGTTTTCATGTGTTGCACCAATTACGACATGGCCATTGTCAAATGTCAAAATATATTGATCGTTCGGCGGCATAACAACTGGCATATTTTCTGTTGCTGTATTTTCCATTTGTAAATGAACAATTTGTCCTTTTTGGAACGTAACTAAGAAATTAATTCCTAATGGGTTCAAGATTTCGTTCGCCCATGCGCCTGCAGTTACCATTACCTTTTCCGCTAAAATTGTTTCGTCATTTACTTTAACTCCCGTAATATGATTCCCTTCACGGACTAATACTGCATCACCTTTTATGAAAGTTGCACCATGTTTTTTCGCAGCGCTTATTAATGCGTTGCGTAATAATCTTCCATTTACTCGTGCAGCGCCACTAATATGAACAGAACTATATTCTTCCGATAATGCCGGGAATAATTTTTTCGTTTCTTCAGCTGATAAGCGCGTAATTTCACCAATCTCTGGTGCATCTTCACGTCGTTTATAAGCTCGCTCTTCCATTTGATCTAACTTTTTTTCGTCAGTATGTAAACTAATTGCACCTACACGGTTGTAACCTGTATCCGTTTCACCGTCTTCTTCTAATTGCTGAATTAACGAAGAATAGTAACGTGCACCGCCTTTAACGATTTTATACCATGCTTTATTACGACGTTGCGACAGCCACGGACAGACAATACCTGCTGCTGCGTCAGTTGCTTGACCTAACTCTTGACGATCTACAATAGTAACCTTCGCACCAGCCTTAGCAAGATGATAGGCAGTAGATGCCCCTAAAATTCCAGATCCAACTACAATATACGATTTCATTTCAAACACCTTTTCTCTTTTGCTAATTATTTAAATATAAGAACATACTTTAGTATACTGAAAGGAATCCTCTTTTCAATGTACTCTTTGCAATTAATTGTTGCATCATTGTGACGTTCCTAATCATTATTTTTTCTTCTTACGGAATAATTCAATTGTTTTATAGCCTTGTGAAAAGATTTCAATCATTTTCTCAAGACGTTTATCGCGTGTTTTTTCTTGTTTCACAGAAAATAAATTACGTGCCCAATCTTTTTGATAACCAGGAGTTAAACTTTGATAAAACTTAAGTTCAGCTGGATGATTAGCCAATAATGCTTCAACATCTTGAATACGATCTGCATAATCAGCAACACATTGACTCGCTGCAGGTGTTTTCTTCGCTTTTTTCTTTTCACGTTTTAAACCTACAACTGTAAAGACATCATCCATACTTACCATTCGCGCAAATTTAATTTCGCTTTCCCCCACATATCCATCATCTCCAACGTTTAATGCCGGAAACATCTCATCACGGTGAATAAACGTACTGTAACGAGCATTACCTTTTTTCGGATATGCGAAAAACACGTAACCTTTTTCAATTAGTAATTCTTCATTACTAATAATAAAATTCGTTTGTTTCACCATTTCATCAAGTGTTTCAACAAAAATAAAAATAGCATCATGTTCTTTTGAAAATGATGTTTCTTTACCTGTGAAAATGTCATAGTCACTTGGTTCGTTAATTACGACCAGATTTGTATACTTATTTAGTTTCAATTTATCAATAACTGACATTATAATCTTCCTTTACATTCAATATTCATTTTATATATTTTTTATACTGTTCTAGTGTATTATATCTATTAAGAAAATTAAACTTGAAATCGTATCATTCTGTTTCAATAGACCATAATTTTTTACTATAAGGAGCGGTTTTATGCCGTATGTAATCCGAGATGAAGGGCTAGTTTTGCAAGGAGATAATGGAAAAGAGCCAGTTTTTCATACATATGAAGAAGCTGAGGAAACGTTAAAAACATTAACTATACCGCAGTTTCCGAAACATATTAGACGAAAACCATTTAAACCAAAAATAATAAAAATAGCCGATTCTGAATAAGAACCGGCTATTTTTATATTCACAACTCAATAGCAAATAAAATAAATAATAATTCTCTATATTGATCTTCTGTAATTTCACGCTTAGTTTTTTGACCACAATTAATTTCAGTTATACTTGTATTTGTTAAAGAAATATGACCGAAATCCGTCAATTTTACTGCAATAGGTCCTTTATTGAAAATAGATTTCTCATCTTCTATCACTCTTCTTTGAACATCGTTTACTACTGTTTCATCAATAATATGTTTATAAAAAGCATGACAAACTTTCCATTCTCCATCAACATCTATTCTTTCTAGAACATAGTTTCCTTTACTCGTATCTTTTTGTCTTACTCGATACGAACCGTTTTTAGAAGAAACAAGTTCGCCAGTAAACGGTACTGGCACAAGAGGTACTAATGAAGCAATACCTACATCAATTAAGTACCTTACGTTTTTGTTATTTAAAATAATTGTTATATGCCCATCTTCAAGTGCCCAAGCGTTTATATCATTTTTATATACGGTACCTAGTGCGAGGTGTACATCATAACCACTATCTTTTAAAAAATAGTAAAAAAGAGTATTTAATTCATAACAAAGTCCGCCGCGGGATCTAGTTAAAATTTTCTCTTGTAAGTTTTCCATAGAAATTGTATTCGCATTACTTGCTATTATATCTAAATTCTCAAACGGGATTGTGTGGGCAAATGCAAAGAGTATTGTACTTAATTCTTCAAATTTTATTTCAGTACGTTTTTCAAGGTTTAATCTTGTAAAAAGTTGATCTTGTAGCTTTGTCATATTCAGCACCCCTTAATAAGTTATAAGTTAAAATAATATATGCTGATTGTAAATTTGAAGGGATATTGTAACAATGTACATTTGCAGTTACTGTACCGGTACAAAATTTAAATTTGAAAAACATATTTATATAAAAATACAAATAAGAGGCACCATCACGGATGCCTCTTTCGAAATACATTTTATATCTTTATTTCAATGAGCTTAACTTTTCAATTGATTGTTGCTCAGTTGCTAAGAAAAAAATATCCTTACCTTTATTACATTCATAAATGAAATCTTTTAAGCTTTTACTAGTGTACATAGAAAAATCCCCGACGATAGCAATTTTTACGCTGTAATTAATAAACTTTTGAAGAATATCACCCGCAAGACGTGTTTTTAAGTCAAAGAAACTTTCACTTATTAATGATTTTTTGATAGCAATCCGCTTTGAATCCGCTTCATATTGAACTGTTGCCATGAGATCTAATGCAGATTGAACGTCGGATATTAATACTGTATCGTTTCTGACGACGGCAATATTTATTCCGCCAATTACTACTTTCTTTATTTCCATAGTCTCACTCCCCTATAATTTATAAAGTATATATTAAACATGCTGTGTAGATCTTCATTAACACACATAAATGATTTGCCCCTGGCTCAATAACCTCTATATCATCGTAAATAAATATTGTTTTAAAACTTCTCATACGGTCAATGAAATTAAGGGTAATCTATCTTTTTACTATTTTTGAAAATTTATCTCTCCACAATAACTTAATAAATTATCAAAAGAAGTAATCTCGGCATATGGTTTAGTGTCGGTATTATTCTTAATCATATTAGGATTGAACCATATGCCCTTTATATTTGCATTTTGACAACCAGCAATATCCTTTTTTAAGTCATCTCCAACAAATAGTACATCTTCTGATTGTACATTTAGCTTATTTAATGCTAATTCAAATATGCGTTTGTCAGGTTTACTAAATCCCGCCTCTTCAGAAATAATGATTGTATCAAAATAACGATTCAAATTCGCGTTAATTATTTTAGCTTTTTGCCTCTGAGTTGAGCCATTTGTTATAATTCCAACTTTAATATGTGACTTTATAGTATTTATGATATTAATAGTTTTTTGGTTTATAGAAAAACAGTTTGGGAAATTATTATTCCAAAAGTCTTGAATGCAATTGCGTGGTAATCTATATTTCGGTGGGAACTCATTAAAAAACGATTCCAAAACCTTTACTTTATCACTATGACCATAGCTTTTTTTATCATATCCCTTGAATTTCTGTAACATTGCGTTTTTTACTGCATGTTGTTCAACATCCCCATAAAACTCCTCTAAAATAATGGAAAACAGTTTATCTACTGCCTTATCCCTATCAAGTAACGTATCATCTAAATCAAATAGCATTGCTTTATAACCCCTCAAATAATTTCACAACCTTTCTCGCATTATATAAATAATCCCTAATTCATACCTTTAAACTTTTGGTTTACCAAGAGAGTTGTTATTTATGTGAGAATAACGATCAAACAGAGTAAAGGATTTATTTTCACCTTCCCGGAGAATTAATTCTAGCCTTAGAATCCAGTTGTTTTTCTCCGGATCAATTAAATGCTCAACTACTTCGAATGTATTTCAAGTTCCTTCCTCTTCATTACAATGTAGCCATTCGCCGGATAAACTAGATAAAAAAAACTCCAAAGTTTATGGCACACGCTCTAGAATTACAGTAGCTTCTTTTATATTGAAATTCATTTCCTTTTCTCCTCTTGGTAAAGAAGTAAAAGTACATTTTCATACAATTTAAGAAATCACACCCGATTTACATTATTATACATTAGTTTTTCTTAAATATTAATCGTTCATCTTATTGAACGTGAAGCTAACACATTAACCGTCCTGTGAAGTCTCCTAATTCATCTCCACATAAACTCCAGATAGTAAGGCTATAATGACTACCAGAGGTGATATTATGAGGAACTATCATATTCTCGTGGTAGAGGACGATCAAGAAATTCAGGAATTAATTAAACAGTTTTTAATGACACAACAGTATACAGTTGTAGTTGCATCAGATGGATTAGAGGGTATGACACAATTTAATAAGCAATCCTTCGATTTAATTCTTCTAGATGTAATGATGCCCAATCTTAATGGATTTGAAGTTTCCAAGATGATTCGAAGCCAGTCAAACGTACCAATTATTATGCTAACTGCGTTAGAAGAAGAAGAAGATCAAATGAAAGGGTTTGATCTTGGAATCGATGATTATATAACAAAACCCTTTTCGTTTCATGTTTTGATTAGACGAGTCGAAGCTGTACTGAGAAGAAGTTATGATAAAAATGTAAATAATCATTGGGTTTTTAAAGAAGTGCGTGTCGATGTTGATGCATATAAAGTATATGTAAATGAAGTTGAAATTTTATTAACAACAAAAGAGTTTGAAATTCTACAACTACTATTTCAAAATGAGAGAAAAGTACTCACAAGAGAAAATATCGTTGAAAAAGTATGGGGATACGATTATTTTGGAGAAACACGAATAATTGATACACACATTAAAAACCTACGGAAAAAATTAGCTATCCCTTACATTAAAACAATAAAGGGTATTGGTTATAAAATTGATGAATAGCATTGTAAAAATTATGAAGATGAAGCAAATTACTTATAAACTCTTTATGACTACCTCTCTCATTTTGTTATCCTTTGCAGTATTGATTTATTTAACTTTATACTTCTTTCTCCCTACGTTTTATGAGCAATACAAAACAGATCAACTTCAAACAGGGATAAAAGAAATCATTGATAAGTCTAAAGATCTTACGTTTCAAGATGCGAAACCACTTTTTGATGAATATGCCAAAAAAAATAATGCGATGCTTTATCTTCAAAATAATGAGGGAATAATTAAATACTCTCCTTCATTTTCTTTTACTCAAAGTGGTTCGCAAACAACAGTAGTTACTAGAGCGACACGGTTCGAGAATGCAGGTACCCTTAGCAATTCATATAACGTTACGAAACCAATTCAATTCCAAGATGGTAGTTTAACGCTTATAGTCTTTGCTACATTTCAACCAATTGATGAAGCTTCACAGGTTTTAGTACGCTTTCTCCCCTATATTAGTATCATTGTACTCGTAATTGGTGTAGGGAGTGCTTATTTCTATTCCAGGTTTATTACAAAACCACTTATTTATATTAATGAGGGTGCACAAAAGTTGGCAAATTTAGATTTCTCCGAAAAAATTGAGGTTCGCTCTACAGATGAGTTGGGGGAATTATCTAATAGTTTGAATGACATGTCTATTAACTTACAACAAGCTATGTTTGATTTAAAAAAAGCAAATCAACAATTAAAAAATGATATTGAAAAAGAACGAGAAATAGAAACAAAACGCAGAGAGTTTTTTGCGATTGTAGCACATGAATTAAAGACTCCTCTTACTGTAATGAAAGGATACTTAGAAGGGATGATATACAATATTGGCCCTTATCAAAATCGTGATCAATATTTAAAGAAAAATCATCAAATTATTGAAAGTATGGAACAATTAGTTCGTGAAATTTTAAGCGTGTCGAAACTAGAACAACACACCTTTAAACTAAAAGTAGAAGAAGTTAATCTTTCAAAGTTAATAGGTACAATCACAAAAGATCTCGAATTTTTTGCTTCTCAAAAAACCATCCAAATAATAACAGAAATTGATTCTGATCTTTCTGTTTATACAGATCGTGTTCTTTTTGAAAAAGCATGTAAAAATATTATCCATAATGCGGTTATGTATTCACCACATAATGAAAAAGTCTATATAAAGTTAAGTGAGGATTCTGAACAAGGTCAAATCAAAATGCAAATTATGAATACAGGTGTCAATATTAAAGAAGAAGATATACAACAAATTTTCAAACCATTTTATCGAATTGAAAAATCAAGGAATCGAAATACTGGAGGAAGTGGTTTAGGTTTATATATTGTTAAACAAATTCTTGAAACGCTAAATATAAAATATTCTATAAAAAATATGGAACATAGTGTACAATTTTGCATGAACATTCCATTATCTAAACAAAAAACAAAGAAACTCCCCTCTTAGTAGGACGAGTTTCTTTGTTTTTTGTAGTTTTAGTATTGTTACTTTTTAAGCAATATTGGGATTAGCTTTTTTACCAATCCACATACCTAAGCCCACCATGCCAAGCCAACAGCAAATTGCTAACATAAACATCAATCGTTGTACGGATAACCCTTCAATCTGCATTTGACCCTTCCCAACAATTGTTTGGAAAAGTTGCGACCATTCGACATCGTAAAACACCCCTACTCCCACAATCACAATCAATATAAAAAATTGTAAAAATATATTACCCATATTTCTCCATGTTGTGTAAATGAGTAAAGAAAGCTCTCTATGTGTAGCATTCACCATATATACTTTCATATTATTTTGAGAAGAAATACTATTAATGGCATAGCTCCCAAATGTAACGCTAAGGACTATAAATATTGGAGAATAAAACCCGAATATCATGATTAAAGTACTTACTAAAAACAAATGGATTGGATTAACTTTCTTAGCAGCTTTAATATCTAAAAATATGGACATCAAAATCCCTAATAGGTATGGTCCAACTACAATGAAAATACAGGTTAACATGTTATAGAAAGTAAAACTATAAAAAATACCCATCAAAAATAAATATCCATTTCCTAATCCAAGTAAAAATGATTCTGCCTTTAATCGAATTGGTAAAGAAGATGAAAGTTTATGAAAGAACTTTCCTTTCAACAAACTCAAAAACATGAAACAAATAAGCGCTATAGAAAGTAGAAAAAAATAAAAAATATATTGTTCATTATTTATGTTACGACTTGTTCGAATCAAAAGAATAAGCATTGAGACAAAAATAAACTTTCCTACAACCGATACGATGGAGATAGGTAAAAGCCCTTTGGCTAACTCTGTTCTCGGCATTTTTTTTATAGCAAAAAGGATACTGATTAAACAAATCCCATATATGCATGTTATCAGCGGCGGCGATAAAAAACTAATTGCTAACAATATGATGATCAGTAAAAGAAAAACGATACCAATAATAATCGCTTGTTGATTTTTATTATAAATCTTTCCCCCGCCTTCAACATGTAGAAACAATAAAGTACTCGTCATGGTAGAAATTGTACTAACTGCAAAACCAGAAACTAACGCACTTATTTCTAGCCATCTTGAACTCCATCCAAAGAAAGTAACACTAAGTAATGATACTATCAGAATAGAAACAGCCCAATATAAGGAGCGGTGAATCCCAGCCTTATTCACAATAGGTATCCAGATAAATACACCCGTCATATAGGTTGTATAAAACAAGATTGATGGCCAGTATCCCTCAAAGCCTTTCGAAATCTGTAATCCATAAACAATGTAAATAAGCATGGGTGTAAAGATAGTCGTTATTAGTAGACTAAATGTAGTTATACTTTGCACCACAAGTCTTTTTTGTTTTGTCGTATGTATCGTATAACACCTCACTTAAAATGAAATCAGTAGTTGTTATTACTTATTCTGTCCGAAACGAGGTTGTTATATATGCGCAATCCAATTGAAATTCCCATTACGAGGTAAACTCAATCTAAATCCACATTAAATTAAGTGGCGTGCAAAAAAGGTGGATTTTGTGATTCTTATAAATAAAATTAATGGATATATTCAAAATCTTAATCATAAATGGAACAAATGTGTTACTTAGATTGTCTATTACGTATAAAAAAGGTGTTCTTGGTAGTCCTCTCATTTTGTAATGCAAGAAATACAAGAGGAGTGCTATCCTGTGCATTTGTTAATTGTATAGGTATGTAAAATACCTATACAAAATCCATATATTCTTGAAAGAGGTTGAAAATTTATGATAGTTTCAAAGAAGTTTTTTCACATTGCACATTATAAAAAGATGCTCCCTGTAGTATTACTTTCATGTGTAACGCTTATAGGCTGTTCCAATAGTAATATTCAATCCGAATCCCCTAAACAAACCACACAAGAACATATAAGTAATCAATCTTTTGTTAAGCTTGAAAAAGATTATGATGCTAAGCTTGGTATTTATGCATTGGACACAGGTACGAATCAAACCGTTACTTATCGTTCAGATGAACGGTTTGCATACGCATCTACCCACAAAGCCCTTGCTGTAGGAGCACTGTTACAAAAGAAATCAATAAAAGATTTAGATCAAAGAATTAAGTATACTAGCAAAGATCTTGTGAATTACAATCCAATTACTGAAAAATATGTAGATACAGGTATGACTCTGAAAGAGCTTGCGGATGCTTCCATTCGATATAGTGATAATACTGCACAAAATCTTATTCTTAAACAATTAGGTGGGCCAAGTGAATTCAAAAAATCACTGAGAGAAATAGGAGATACTGTCACAAATCCTGAACGTTTTGAACCAGAATTAAACGAAGTGCAGCCAGGAGACACTCGTGATACTAGTACCCCAAAGGCATTAGCTACTAGTCTTCAAGCATACGCGCTAGGCGATATACTTTCCATTGAGAAACGGAACTTTTTAATAGATTTGATGAAAAGAAATACTACGGGGGACAACTTAATTCGTGCTGGAGTTCCAGGAGAATGGGAAGTAGCCGATAAGACCGGCTCTGGGTCTTATGGAACAAGGAATGATATTGCAATCATTTGGCCACCAAATAAAAAGCCAATTATTCTTGCGATACTTTCTAATCATGCGAAAGAAGATGCGAAATACGATGATAAACTTATTGCAAATGCAACTAAAATAGTGTTAGACGCTTTAAAAGTAACGAATAAATCATAGTAATGAATTTAAGCTGCTCCTACTTTACGGCACATATAGTTTTAAATACTTGTACTTATCTAAACGCTAAGAAATGTAAGCGTGTTTTCAGGCAAAGAAGGAGGCAAAAGCCTCCCTCTTCTCCTAATCGAACTCTCATCCCATTCCTAAAGAAGACGACGCCACATCGTAGTGGTCTTTCAAGTTCGAATCTCCTATTTAGAGTTAATATTTTACGTTTCCTTTCATCTTCAACCATTCTAATGCTCAATCATATTACGCATATTTTTAGATTTTCCATTTGTAGCTATATTAATCGAGACATTTAAATCTAATTCTTTATTTTGAAGGGATATCCCCCCCTCTTTTTTATACTGTTTCCACAATTTAGAATTCTGCCGATATAAGGAATGTGATAACTGATACGTGTCAATCCCTCTTTCGATTCCTTTTCGGTACGTTTTTTTAATTTCTTTTTCAACTTGGTCCTCTGCAATTTTTTTAATATCATTTACAGGCATAGAATTTATTAATTGAAAAATATCAGCATCGAAATGGATGTTCATAAGCATACGTAACTTTCCATTTTTAATAAAATGCTTTGTATCTATCTTTGGATTTTTTAATACTATATGTCCAATGATTTTCTTGTTAAATTTTAATAGTAATGGAGCTCGTTTGGTATTTTCATCCGTCCATCGAACCCCAGCAATATCATGGCTGTTTAAATGATTTATATAGGATTTATCGTTTATAAAACCATAACCACTAAATTTTAACATTGGAAATGATGTATGTCCTTTTTTCCAATATGTTTTAGTCGTAGCTAAGAATGGAATGCGAGTTGTCATCCCAGGTTCATAATAATTTCTTTGGAATTTATATAAAGGTAAAGGATCTATTATTGTATATTGCTTGGTTATCTCTTTTGGTAAATTAATGATTGTATATAATTGAGAAATATTTAATATATTATTGTTCGCTAATATATTTTCTAAAGGCTCCTTAGTTCCAAATATCCACATAGTATCTCGAAATTGAAAAACCCGAGAAAAAAAATCATTAAATTGATTTAAGTCACCATGTTTCAGAAATCTCTCTGTTACAACAATTGTTTTGAGATGCTCCCATGAGATTTCTTGTTGAGCACCCTTATAAAAATCAAATGCTGCCTCATCTAAAATGGGGCCTTTTCCCTTTCCGATATAGGCCTGGCTATAATTACGGGTAGTGCTCCCTTCTTGTTTAGCTATGTTAGAAAAATTAATAAATTGCGGACGGATGATATAGTTATTATCTTTAAAATCGATACCTAGACTATTTATATACAAAACGTGATGCAACTCTCTTTGATCCCAACACCCTGTTAGAAACGTACACATCATAAAAAGAAATATAACTATTCTTTTATTTTTCTTCATCGGTACTCTCTCTTTTCCTTGTATTATCTTGCGTATGCAATTCTTTAGGTCTTTTTTTCATATACGTGAAAGGAAGTCTAAATGTGGCTGCTAGCATACTTTTAAACACAGGGGGTGAATATGGTGTAAAGAATGGAACTCCAAAAGAGCGTAAATTTACTACATGTATCACCATCACAAGGACACAAAAGATAAATCCTACTATGCCTAATAAAGAAGATACTAAGAATACTACATACCGCAATATACTTATTATTCCTGTTACTGACTGATTAGTTAAAGCAAATGTCGAAACAACCGAGATTGCTATTATAATGACCATAGATGCTGAAACAATTCCTGCACTAATAGCAGCTTGTCCAATAATTAATCCCCCTACAACAGATAATGTTTGACCGAATACGGCAGGAACACGCAATCCTGCTTGTCTCAAAATTTCAAATAAGGTCATCATAATTAGCCCCTCTAAAGGAGCTGGAAAAGGAATCCCTTCTCTTGATAAGCTTAATGTAGCTAGCAACGTATAGGGAATCTGATCTGGATGATATGTAATTAGTGCTATCCAAATTCCTGGAAGAAATATAGAAATTGCTATCCCCAAAAGACTTACAAGTCGTACAAAGCTACCGAATATGTAGAAAAGATCTTGATCTTCAGATGTATTCACAAAAAAAGGAAATGTAACTGGTGCAATTGTCGCTGTTGGTGACCCTTCAACCAGTAAAATAAAACGCCCATATAGCAAACAATTCACAGCATAATCAGGGCGCCCTGTATATTCAACTAAAGGAAATACACTAAATTGATTGTTTGTGATTAACTCTTCAATTTGTGCACTTGAAACAACCCCGTCTATTTTAATTTGTCTTAATTTTAATCGAACTTGATTAATGATATCTTGGGATGCGACATCTTTTAAATACAGGAGTGCTACTTTAGTTTGTGTTCTTTCTCCAATAATAAATTCTTCATAACTAAGAGAACTCGTTTTTAGTCTTTTTCTAATTAATCCTATATTTGTGTTTAACTCTTCAACAAATCCATCACGTCCACCACGAATGGTCATCTCTGTATTTGTTTGTTCAACCGATCTGGTAGGTATTTGGGCAATATCAACTATATATCCATGTTTAGATTCTTCAAAAATAATAAGGAGGTTACCTTCAAATATAATCTGAGAGATAGTTTCATTCGAATTTACCATATCTAATTTCTTTACTGATAACTGGGGAATTAATGTTGAGAGGTTAAACTCTTCTATTGAATTACTTGAAAGCTCTTTGCAAACTTGAGATGATGTGGCTTGTTTTAATTTTGTATTGTCAATTAAGCTTTGACAATACATAAACAATACTGACCTCGTTTTTTCTGTCTCATCGAATTCACGCTTTATTACTTTTACATCGTTGCATCCCTCAAACCACTCTAGTATTATCTTCTCGTCTAATTCTACTCGTTTGTTCATCTACGTTGTCTCCTTCAAACTCAGCAACCTTATATGAAATATATTCTCATACTCTTTCAAGAGCTTTTCTTATATTTAACAACCCATACAAACACTATTAGTAAGATAGAAAACAAAAATAGTCCTAATGCTGAAACTGGTAAAACAATTTGAGACACAAACCAATAGAAACTAGAGTCACTGATGGGGAGTATACTTATTACTACAATACATGAAAGTATTGCAAACATAATCCCATTTCTCGTTTTCCGATTTGTAATTGATAACAAATCTGGAATAAGAAAAACAACAAGTGATAGACGAATAAAGATCCCTACAAGCCACTGATACACGGAGAGAAAGTCTAAATTTTCAATGTACCTTCCTATTGACACAAGTCTCCATTCTTCAAATGCTGGATATCGTTGGTTTGCTGCTACGAAAGGACCAAATTCTATAATTGCTGCCATAACTGGGCCTATTGTGATACCAATAATAACAATACCCAAAGCAATCAGTTGATATAATTTGACTTTTGAACAAATGTGATGTTGTAAAAAAAGAATAAAAATTAACTCTAGAAATCCTGCTGCAGGATAAACCATCCCCCTAAATACTGGATTCATTCCATTTTCCATCATTGGCTGAAGTAAAGAATAATCTTTATGTGGAACATTTGCAAACATTACAAAAAAACCAAGTAGAAATACAATAGGTAACAAAACACCTGTTGTAAGTGCAATAGATTGAATTCCTCTTGTAGCATTATAGAGACAAATCATTGAAAAAAGTATTCCTAATACAAAGTGAGGGGTTTCTGGTAAATAAAAAGAGAAAAAGGTTAATGTTTCTTTTAGTGCAACGACACCAATTGTTATTAAATAAAGTACAACTATGAATATGATTGGATATACACTGAATTTCCCGAAATTATTTTTTAACCACAAAAACAAATGTTCATTTTTTATGTTTTTATATACGATGAATATTAATGAAATCCAAATCAAGTATATAATGCTTACTAATATGATAGAGATCCACGAATCTCTACCCGAGGTATCTAATAACATAGGAATCATAATGACATGATTAATTATCCCTATACTACCAATGAGTATCATAGAAACTTGAAATAAAGTAATTGTTTGCTTAGTCATACTTACCACCATATTTTGTAATGAAGAAATATTACATAGTATAACTGATACATTACATCTTTATTCCAAATGGTTAGCGCTTAGAGCCATGGAAAATCAAACACCTTTACTTATAATATATATCACATAAGATGTAAGTTAGTCCTTCCCCTGGTATATTTATCCACAATTGTTCAATCCCTAATTAAAAGCAACTCTTGGTAAAGGTTTACTATGTTTTAAATGAGCATATACTTTAGAATATATAGCTTTTAAGTAATCAAATTTTAGTTTTTTGAAATATAGTATGCTGTACTGAAAAACAGATTACACATTAAAAATAAAGCCCTCCATCCACCTTCATAATTTCCATCGGTATAAGTAGAAAGAAGTTTTTACCAACCTTTTTGAGAGGTACATTACATGAATTTCTTATATCCACTATAATCGTCGAATCATTTTTTATTTTGTCGAATATTCTGTACTTAGTTATCTTCAGGCTGATATACTATAAACACAATAGTTCTAGAAAGGTGATGATGTTATGTATGAACAACAAAATAATAGAGATAGAGATCAAAAAATGATGTTTTCTATGCAAGGAGTTCCCACAAATAAAGTTAACATGAATCAATTACCTAAATGGATTAGAATTTTCGGCTATTGTGCGTTTGGTTGGATGATAGTATTTAGTTTAATTATGATTGTAAGTTTAATTCTTCAATAACTATACAGATAAACAGTTAAACGGGACAGTATTTAGATCATACATCTAGATACTGTCCCGTTTTTTATATGCAATTCTTCAATGATATAGTAAACCGATCATAACAAAAAGAACCTGTAGAATATGCTACAAGTTCTTTTTCAAATATTGTTAAAAAAGGAACAACAAACTATCTTAACATTCAAAGCAGGGAGACCATTTTGATTATGGCTTGGTTTTATTGTATATCAAATATTAATATTTGAAGAAACTAATTTTCGAAAATTATGTGAATTAAAAAGTTAGAGTGTTTATATTAGATTTCGTTTACTACCAACTTCTTCTTACTTAAATAAACTGCACGATCTGATTTTTTTGCAACTTCCTGTGAGTGCGTCACAACAATAATACATTTATTTTCCTTATGTGCAAGTTCTTGAAACAGTTCTATTATATCCATTGCCGTTTCTTCGTCGAGGTTTCCTGTTGGCTCATCCGCAATCAGTAAATCAACATTACAAGATAATGCTCGAGCAATTGCTACACGCTGTTGTTGCCCCCCACTTAGTTGCAGGACATTTCGTTTCGCTTCTACTTCTGTGAGTCCTACTTTCTCTAATAATTCTAATGCCCTTGCCGTTTTATTTTGCATTTTAACACCCGTAATTTCCATTGCTGTTAGGACATTTTGAAGAGCAGTCATATAGGTAATCAAATTATAAGATTGGAAAATTACAGATACATTTTGATTACGGTATCGATCCAAACCAATTTTTCGAATATCCTTGCCATTATACAGTACATAACCATTTTTAGGTATATCCAGCCCACAACCTAAGCTAAGAGTTGTGGTTTTACCAGATCCAGAGGGCCCTAAAATAGTGTAGAAATGCCCTTTTTGAAAAGAAAAATTAACATTATCTAGTATCGTTACTTTTTTCCCGTTACTTTCATAATAATAATCTAAGTTTTTAAATTGTAAAATCGTCTCCATATCGAGCCTCCTTATTCATCTTTTAAAAGAATTTGTTTTGGATTTAAGCGTAGAATAGATAATGCTGGAAGAAGCGTTGCTAATATAGCAATAGCTAGTCCAATCCCCCCCATTTTCCCTACATCTTCTCCTGTTACACTTACATCAATTTTATCAATTGGATCTTCTTTTTGATTTTGTAGAGTACCACCAGGTCCAGACATCATTACAGTACCATTTTGTGGGGTGTCTGTTTCTTCGCTTGCTGTAGCAACTTCACTTGAAAGTAAATTATCCCCTATATATTGAGAAACTTTAGCTCCTGTTGTTATGGATAATCCAAATGCTAAAATAGCGATACATACTACTTCTACTACGAACTGCGCCATCAGCTTCCACTTTTTTTCTCCAATGGACAATAGAATCCCCATTTCTTTACGACGTGTTTTAATCGATAACATAATGATTAACCCTAATATAATCGCACCTGCAATTGATACAATATAAATAATCATTTGAGAAGTAGATGAGATATTTTCGATAGGCCCAATCATTTGTTTGTACAACGAATCATGTGCATCTAACTTAAAATAATTAAAATCAATATCAGATTTTTTTGCTTCTTGTTTAAATGCATCAATGTATTGTGGATCGTTCAATAAATACACAACTTGAATACTACTACTCATACCTTCATCTGTTTCTAATTTTTTTAAAGTAGAGTAAGGCATATATAGTTTATTAGCTGGATTCATCATAGGTGGGGGATTTTGACCCATTGGTTGCTCATTCGTTTCGTAAATACCGATAATTTCAACTTCAAGAGTTTCCTTCTTATCCCCTGATTGAACTTTAACTTTATCTCCTACTTTCAAATTGTTTTGTTCCGCTAATCGTTTTTCCATTAAAGCTACATTCTGATCTTTCATCTGTTCTGTAATTGGTTTCCCATCAATGATTTTACTTTTTCCATTTTTAAAGCTTTCTTGTAATAAAGTCTTGCGAACTCCTTCTATCATAAGAGAAGAATTCATATCTATTTCTGAACCTGATCCTCCCACCATTGCAACGCTACCTTTTCCTTTTCCTTTTCCTTCTCCCTCTGAAACTCCTACTAATTTAAATCCATCTGCAATTCCGAAATTATGGGTTATATAATTATAGTCTTTTACATACTTGGACTTCGCTAATTGATCTGTTTCTTTTGTATTGAGCTGCGGCGGATTAGGCGCTTCTCCAGTTTCTCTTGCTTGTTTTCCTAATTTATCAAAATCAAGACCTAAAGTAACATCTGCGCCCAGTTTTTTTCTTGCTGCATCCGCAGCTTTTTTTGATGCATTTTGGATTGTAAATCCTGCCAACACTAAATTTGTAACAATTAGGAAGACTGCCATCAAAATTAATGATGTACCTACTCTTTTTTTCATACTGAGAATTGCTCGTTTCATAAAGTTCATTTTTTTCTTACCTCCTTGATAACTTGTATTCTATATAGGTTATCTAGAGTCTATATGGAGCTAATCGGTAGTTTATCTAGAGATATAAGGAGTTTATGTGTAGTTATTCATTGACCTGGTCAAGAAAACCGGAACACAAATTCAAAAACGCAATCGTTTTTGAATATTGGTAAGGAGGTAGTCCACATACATAGAGTTAAGATTCATTGAATGAGAGCATACAAATCTATGCTTATTATGTAATTGCTATACAACAAATAAAAAGCACCCTATTTGAATGGTTATATGTGTGTTTGTTAAATATAAAAATCCATTAATGAATATGGAGGTTTATTGAAGTTGGTTGGATTTTTAATAATAATATTGTGTTAAAAAGCCTAACCTATAATTTTATAAGTTAGGCTTTTATGCTATCTATAAGAAAAAGTTATAGAGACTCATAATATTTTATAATTTAACCTATTGTATTTAACCTATTGTATTTAAACAAGTAAAATAAAAGTAACAAGTGCATACATTAAGGAGGTTTTTTGATAGTGACAGAAACTTTAACATTTAGGATTGCAACGGCAGAGGATTTAGATGAAATTGTAAAAATGCTTGCTGATGATGTTTTAGGAAATAAAAGAGAGCGCTATGAAACACCACTCCCTGATAGTTATATAAAAGCATTTCATGCTATTGATTGTGATCCAAATAACGAGTTGATTGTAGCGTGTGATGGGACGGAGATAATTGGTCTTCAACAAATTACATTTACGCCTTACATTGCACGTCAAGGGGGTTGGAGAGCTACAATTGAGGGTGTACGGACAGCTTCATCAAAACGTAGTAAAGGTATAGGAAGTAAACTTATTGAATGGGCTATTCAACGTGCTAAATTACGGGGATGTCATTTAGTACAGTTAACAACAGATAAAGAACGACAAGAAGCTTTGCAATTTTATAAGAAATTAGGGTTTAAAGATTCTCATGAAGGATTAAAACTCTTTCTTTAATGAATATAGCTATTTATATACCAAAAAGACATAGATTGTATGGTTAATTGACTATTGGCTTCGGAAATTATAGTAACTATCACTGTATAAGATATATAAATTGACACATTGTCTTTCATATAAATCACGTTACTTCAAACGGTGTATCTTTTGATACGAAAATAAGCAAGTTAATGTTCTCTAATATGAATG
>NZ_JBHWYR010000050.1:0-39505 GCF_042728695.1 Bacillus sp. NPDC060175 | reverse complement strand
CATATAATTTATATATTAGACAAATATTTCGAATGAACGTATAGTAGAAATTGCGAATTATTTTTTACAATTTTTATGTAAAAAACAAAGAGGTGGTTACTGTATGAAATGGTGGAAGTTAAGCGGACAAATTTTATTATTATTTTGTTTCGCTTGGACAGGTGAATGGATTGCAAAACAGGCACACCTCCCAGTTCCAGGAAGTATAATCGGTATTTTTTTATTATTAATCTCATTAAAATTTAACATAGTGAAAAAAGAATGGATACAAGACGGTGCAGACTTTTTATTAAAAGAACTTATTTTATTTTTCATCCCTTCTGCAGTCGCTGTCATTCGTTACAAAGATACATTATCACAATATGGAATCGATCTCATTTTAATTATCGTGATTAGTACACTTTGTGTCACTCTCGTAACAGGACTTTTAACAGAATTGCTATTAAAGCGGAAAGGATCACCACAATGATCGGCTTTCTTTGTTTACTATTAACACTATTCACATATTGGGTATCTAAAAAAATGTATCAACGCTGGAATTGGAGTTTGCTTTCTCCCCTTCTTGTATGCCCAATCATTTTAATTGCTTTATTACTTGGATTAGATACACCATACGAAACCTACGAATCTGGTAGTCATTGGCTAACAGAATTATTAAAACCTGCTACAGTTGCTTTCGCATGGCCAATCTATAAACACTTTAATTTATTAAAAAAACATGGAACGGCCATTTTAATTAATGTCATTGTTGGTTCATTTCTATCGGTTATTACTTCCGCACTATTAGCTGATTTTTTTCAAATTGACTCTACAATAGAACAAAGTTTAGCACCGCACATTGTAACAACACCTATTGCAATGGCGATTTCAGAAATGATTGGCGGCATGTCACAATTAACAGCCGTTTTCGTCGTATTAACTGCCTTAACTGGAGCATTACTCGGTCCTACGCTCATACGCATATGCCGTATTAAAACAGCGCTCGCAAAAGGTATAATGCTAGGTACTAGCGCGAATGGAACCGGAACATCAAAAGCATTTGAAATCGGTCCTGTAGAAGGTACAATTGCAAGTTTATCAATGCTTTTAACAGCTGGAGCTAGTTTAGTTATCGTTCCGCTTTTCTTATCTTGGATACAATAAAAAAGAAAGTGTTTAAACACTTTCTTTTTTATTTGCATATTTATATAATAGCTCATAATCTTCCAGAAACGATAAAGATAATTTTTTCACTTCATCTATTCCTTTCCAATCTATTTCATGTATTAACTCATCAGGGTCTTGTATTTTCATGTTACCACCTATTAACTTCACAACATAGTAATACACATGAACTGGTACCCCATATGTTATCCCCTTTTTTTCACATAGCTTGTCTATAACTTCTACTTCATAACCCGTTTCTTCCCATACTTCACGAACACAACACTCTTCAAGCTCTTCTCCCTCTTCTTGTCCTCCGCTCGGCACAGACCATCGCTTCTCTTCATTTACTTTTCCTTGTAATACCATTAGAAACTCATTCTTTTCATTCATACATATAGCTGCCGTACCAATCCATCTTTTCATCCTATCTCCCCCATACTAACTTTCTATCTTTCTTTATATTTATCCTTGAAAAAAGAGGAGAAAAGTAAAACGATGACGAAAGATTACATCAACTTCATGAGCAGTCCCTTCTTAGAAATTCAAACCGAAAGGATGAAATTATGATTTCTAAATATGTTGTGGAATGTATTTTTTGTGAAGAAAATCGGAAACCTCGACAAGCAATTGTCACAGTGCCCGCTACTTCTCAGCTACTAGCCATTCAAAAAGTACGGGCTGAATGTAAACGTCGTTTCGGAAAAACTTTATTATTGCAAACAGAAATTAAAGAAGAATTACTCTTTGAACAAAAAGAAAGCTGACCATAAATTGGCCAGCTTTCTTATCCGATCATATTTTCACATGAAGATTAGGGGCATCCTCTTTAAGGATCGGGATTTACCCATTATGTGCGTTCCATAATGGTCATCGAACAATATATTTCTATACAATAAACTATTGAATAGAATAGGGCAAAACTTGTTCGCATTTTTTAGAAAAGGGATAGGGATATAATTCAAGTAATACTTCGAATACTCGAACTTTACACTCATTATATTAAAGCAAATCTTTTTATATGAGAAATATGAATTACTTACATAATTCATTCGTAAAATATATTAATATGCTTCTATATATTCTCTTTAATCTACTAACAACATACATCCAGCTAATATTGGTGTCATAATCATCGAAAACCTTAGAAGCATGCGAGGTGCATAATTTGTAAACTTAGCTCCTATATATGCGCCTAACATTGTCCCGATTAAAACTTGTACTAATAATACATAATCTAAATACCCTTCCGAACTATATCCAAGCCCACCTCCAATTGCGATTGGTAATATAACGAGCATTGTCGTCCCTACAGATTGACGGATCGTTAAACCTAATAGAACCATTAACCCGAGTTGGATAAAGGGTGCTGAACCAATCCCAAACGAACCAGCTAAAATTCCAGTAACCAATCCGAGACATATACATTTAATCAAGTTATCTTTCGTAAGTTCTTTTTCCTCTTTTAAAGACGGCTGCTCCCTGTTTTGGAACATAATCAATCGAATAAACATAAAAATTGCAGATAAAAATAACATACCCGCTGTAAACCAGTGCAGAAGATGCGCTGGTATTAGCGAACCAAACTTTGAACCAATAAAGGAACCAATTGCTCCAAATCCCCCAACAATCCCACCTATTACAAACACAACATTCCCTTCTCGGTAATGACTTACTACTCCAGATAATGTTGTAAATGCCATAGCAGTTAAAGATGTTGCAAGCGCAACATGAATAGGGATATGGAATACCAGGGTGAGTATCCCGATGATAAATCCTGCTCCTCCTGCTCCGACAAATCCTAATAAAACTCCCATTAATAACATTGTTATAATAATTGCCACATACTCCCCTCCAATACCCCAATTATCTATCATATGCACACTTCTATACAAACAAAAAGCACCCTAAACGGATGCTTTTACTATTTTTCTATATTGATAATATGTACTTAATCTTGATTAATCAAAATTACAGCTGGTCCAGAGACAACAACCCCGGCCACTTCTATCTTTTCAAATCCCTTCACTGTAATAGATATAACCCCTTCTCTTTCCATCAATTCCTTACTCAGGACATCAGTCGGTATCGCTTTCACCGTCTTACCTCCTTTTCATTTTATACAAAATCATAAAAAACTACCCAATGCATCTAAATATATGCATCACCTCCGCTTTCATTCCTTATTCCAGTCAAAATTCACATCCCCTTTCTATAACATATTGAAAAATAAAAAAGCACTCGCCAAAGCGAATGCCTTTCCATTATTTACTCTCTATTACTTTTAACATTCTATTAATAAATGCTGCCGATTCCCCACGTGTTGCAAAACCTTTTGGCATAAACTCATTATTCTCATTCCCTTTTACAATACCTAACCCATAAACACGTTGAACCGCCTGTTTAGCAAACCTCTAAACTAAATAACCCTTTACAATATAACAAACTCTACCCCATTCGTATGGATAGGAATGACTACTATTTGCCTACCTTTTCTATATTGGAATATGGAAAAGAAGCTATAAAAAGTATAGCTTCTTCCTCTCACTATTTCAATCTCGTTGCACCTTATATTCTATAACCCTACCATCTCTATCAAATTGCAAAACAAGACATTCACTATCTATAGAAATGAAACCACGTTCATTCCCAAGATAGTACAAAGTGGTAATTCCCTCTTCCAAACTTCTTGTTTCTGTAGGAGCCCCTAATAATTTTGTAATTTCCTCGTTTGATTTCCTATTAATTTATGTTCTTGCATTAGGTCATCTACCATATGTACCCGTTTATCTTCAAACTTTAACCATCATTCCTGATTAAAGTTTGAAATGTATTTATTTGCACTTAATTGTATTGTGCATACTACCAATGGAATGAGACCCACCATCATTACATTGAACAGTTGTTTCTTATCTTTATTACGTCTTGCAGAAACATGTAAGATAGACTTTTGAATAATAACTAATAAAATAAACGGCATTACTACCACAAAAATACTCATTACACTCAATGGCACATGAACCATATCAATAACGAAAATAAACGCAATGTACATTAATATATACAAACAAAAATAAGCGTACAACATTCCCCACAATATAGCGCTTTTACCTTTCTCCATCCAAATAGCACCTACTTTATCCCACTATTTGCGGGCAGTTAGACCCCACCTCAAAATTTGGCTGTACAGGGTAGGAGTCCGTTTGCCCATAAAGCCCTGCTGATTAAAGTTTTACTTTATTTTTCACTTCGCAACATAATTCATCTGGCCAATCATATCTCTAATCTTTTGTAGTTCTCGTGCTGTATATATTTCTTTACTTGTTAAAACTTCATTTCTGAAAAACGTTACAATTTGCTCTCTATCTTTAAATCTCGGCAATTCTTCATTAGAGAGATCAATAACTTCTTTTCCACTTTCATTTTCAAAATATACAATCGGTTTTACTTTTCCCTTTACAATATCTACTTGTATTTCTTCCAAATAATCATACACAGTTTGAGCTAATTTTTTCGCTTTATATGCTGGATTCCCTTCATTTCTTACTTGCAAAGTTAATGAAGTTCCATCCGTAATAAATTCAAATGTCTCTTCTTTTTCAATTTCATGTTGATACTTGCCGATTTCATCAATCATAAATGAATATACACCCGCATTTTCTCTCGTTAAGCCATGGATTAATTTCCCTGTCCATTCTTTCGTCTCAAGTAAATACATGCCAGCTTTACATAAGATGAGGTGATGGATTCGATTATCGTTTATGTCACGTTTATCTCTATATTTATTGCGTATCATAAAAACGTTCGGTATAATATGAAACTCTTCTTCTAGTATGATTCCTTGCTCAACGAAACCTCGCTTCATATAATGTAATGTTTCATGCGCATTCACTTCAGCACCATTTTTGGTATATTCTCGTAAATCCGCAATTAAATTTTGAAACATATGTATTTCGTTACTATGTTTATCTTGCATTTCACTACGTTCTTTACTATGTTGAACAGCCAATTGATTTTTCATCATACGCATATTTTCAAGTTCTCTAGCTGTATTCACTTGTAAATCATTATATTTTTTCTGTTCCATATTCTTTAAAGTATCCTGTTGTTCTTTATGCTCTGTAATCGTAGCTGCAATCTCATCTTCATACGTTTCAATCGCTTGTTTCTTTTCAAACTCTACTTGCTGACTCTCTGATTCTAACTGTTTATTTTTATAAAACAGTACAAACACTACAGCTAATAATATTAAAATCCCACCTATTAGCACATACTCCATATTATTACTCCTTTATTTCATTTCCGATTTTTTTTATAAATATATCGATTATATTATACTATGCTTTTAATATACACTTTGTAAAAATTATATATTTTTTATAAAAAGGCACCTCAAGTAAGATACCTTTTTATAGTTAGACTGCTGGTAAAAAACACTTGGTACTGGCCAATTGTCCAATAATCAGTGTGGACAATCCCCATCAATTAAATTTTCACTTTATTGCACACCATATTGAATATAACTTGAATCATTATATACCCATTGATTTGTCCCTAAGCAAAGCCATCCATCTTGCTTACTCCATACTCGATATGATTCACCATGATGTAACTGTCTTATAACATTCCCGTTTAATGATGGAGCGTCTCGCAGATTCACATTATCGCCAGTAATAGTTGCCACATAATGTTTATACTGAATATAACTTGAATCATTATATACCCACTGATTTGTCCCTAAACAGAGCCATCCATCTTGTTCTCCCCAAACTTCATATGATTCGCCACGATTCAATTGGCGAATTACACTAGACTGTAAAGATGGTCCACTTCGTAAATTCACATTATCTCCATTAATTACAGCAACTCCGTATACTGGAGTCGCATTATTAGGCGTGGGAACATTACCTCCACCACTTGCTCCATTTCCTTGTAAAGCTTCTAATGAAACAGCTGCTGATACATCACAATTTCCTACACCTGAAATTTGACCAGAATCTGTGTACTGCCATGCTGTCCACTCTGTCCATCCACCAGCATCAGCAGGTGGTATACTAGAATATCTGGAAATCCATAGTGGAATGTCACTTAACCCGTTAATTCCAAATTCATTAATATACCAAACTCCTGTATATAACATTACACTTTTCCCAGTAGCTTGTTTCACATAATTTACGAAACTTCTTGCCCAATTTGATATAGTCGCACCCGTTAAACTACTATTGCTACTATCCGTTGGCGATTCTAAATCTAAAACAGGAATTAAGTCCGTCTGATTACTCTGTAATATATTCACAAAATATTTCGCTTCTGAAATTGCATCATTTTGTTCTGGGTGCGCAAAATGATATGCACCGATTAATACATTCGCATTTCTCGCAGCTTGTACATTTTGAACGAAAGTAGGGTCAATATAGTTCACACCTTCCGTCGCTTTTGCATACGCCGCTGGAATGCCAGATGACTTCACAGCATTCCAATCAATGTTTCCTTCCCAATGAGACACATCGATAAACGTAACATTTGAACTGGATCTATTTTGCATATAAAAGCTCCTATCAATTTTTTTATTCCGTATACAATATGTATAACTTCAGTTAGCGGACACGACGTTTATACTATAGTAATAAAGTTCTACTATATTTATTTTGTTGAAATGTTTAAGAAGAAAGTGGAATTGAAACTACACCGTCCACCAGAAACTCCATTAATACACTTTTAACACCTCAAAAAAGGCCTTGTAATTACAAGGCCTTTTGCAAACTCCCTTTATTTTGTAGTAAGTACATATTGTAGTAAAGTCCTTGTTCACTAAGTAACTCTTGATGTGTTCCTCTTTCTCTGATTTCCCCTTCATGCATAACAAATATTTGGTCCGCATCTTGGATTGTAGACAATCTGTGTGCAATCGCTATCGTTGTTCTACCTTTTCGCATTTGCTGCAATGCCGTTTGGATAGCCTCCTCTGTTTCTGTATCAATATTTGCCGTCGCTTCATCTAACACTAATACTTTCGGATTAGTTGCTATCGTTCTAGCAAAAGCAATTAATTGCCTTTGACCACTAGAAAACGCAGCTCCTCTCTCGACAACTTCTGTATCATACTGCTCCGATAATTTTTCAATAAACGTATTCGCTTGCACAAATCGCGCTGCTTCTTCTATCTCTTCATCCGTTATCTCTTCATTATACATACGAATATTTTGCTTTACATTTCCAGCAAATAAAAATGCATCTTGCAGCACAAGACCAATTTTCTTTCGAATTTCTTGTTCTTCAAACTTCTCTAAACCCACTCCGTCTATTACAATATTACCTGATCTAATATTGTAAAATCTCATTAATAAATTCATAATTGTACTCTTACCACTACCAGTGTGTCCGACGAAAGCAACCGTTTGCCCTGGTTTTACGTGAAAAGATACATTTTTTAAAACGTCACGCTTTCCATCATATGAAAAAGTAACATCTTTAAACTGAATTTCCCCGTTAACTACTCGTGGATTTTCACTCCCCATTTGAACAGGAGCTAAATCTTTATCATCCATTAAATGAAATACACGCGATGATGAAACGAGCGCTTGTTGGAAGAAAGATAGTTTCATCATCATCTCGTTTACCGGCTGGAAGAAGCGGTGAATATAGTTAACGAAAGCATATAAAACCCCTACTTCGACAGGACTCTTTAAAGCGTCAATTCCAAATAAACCAAGAACTAACGCAATTGCTACAATATGAACAAGATCTGTTGCTGGACGTAAAAGTAATGCATCTAATTTCAATGTACGACGTCCAGCACTATAATGCTTATTGTTGACTTCTTCAAACTCTTTTCTCATCCGCTTTTCTTGCCGGAACACTTGAACAATATTCATCCCTTGAATGGACTCATTTAACTTTGCATTTAATACACTTAGTTGATTACGTACCTCTAAATAAAAAGCTGCACTTTTCCGGCGATACAGTAACATAATCGCAAACATAATTGGAATTAATATGAGAGAAAATAGCGCTAATTTTACATCTAGTAAAAACATCGCTACTAAAATTCCCACTAAAAAGACTACATTTTTCACGAATGTTGATAGTACACTAACATAAAAATCCTTAATCGCTTCCGTATCATTCGTTATACGAGATACGAGCGTACCAATCGGCGTACGATCAAAAAAACTTAATGATAACTTTTGAACATGTTCATACACTTCAACTCGCATATCTTGAACAATCTTAAAAGCGATATTTTGAAAGTACAATAAGTCTAAATACGTAAATAATACTTTTAATAAGTGAGCAATAATATACACTACAAATAGAGTAACAAGTGCTGATTGTTCAAAGTTACGTGGTACTAAGTGTTCATCAAGAAATTGTTTAATTAAAAAAGGACCCATCATTTCAGCTACAGTTGCACCAACTAGAAATAAAAATGCTAACGCTAATAACCCTTTATATGGTCTCATATAAGAAAGCAATCTCCTTAAATCACTCTGCTTTTTCTCAGCCATCATACGCCTCCTTTCTCTACCAGTTCCTCTAACTGCTGGCTTTCATACATTTCTTTATACCAACCATTTTCGTTCATTAGTTGTTCATGTGTTCCTCGTTGCATAATCTTACCCTCATCAATAACAAGAATAAGATTTGCATGCTGAATCGCACTTAAACGATGCGCAGTAATAATCGTCGTTTTTTCTGCTCTTTCTCGTTTCAATGCAGTTAATATAGTTTCTTCTGTTTTTGCATCTACAGCTGATAAACAATCATCTAAAATTAAAATTTCAGCATTCGTTAATAACGCACGTGCAATTGAAATCCGCTGTTTTTGGCCTCCTGATAGCGAAACTCCTCTTTCACCTACTACCGTGTCATATCCTTCCGAAAATTGAATAATATCATTATGAATACAAGCAATCTCAGCAGCCCTGCTAATTTCTTTATATGTAGCATCGGCCTTTCCAAAAGCAATGTTCTCCCCAATACTCGCTGAAAATAAAAAATGATCTTGCGGTACGTATGAAATTGCAGAGCGTACACCGTGAAGTGTTACATCTCGAATATCCCGCTCACCAACTTTTAATTCACCATTAAAGTGGTCATACTCGCGAATTAAACATTTTAATAACGTCGTCTTCCCTGCACCGGTACGCCCTACAATTCCTAACGTTTCACCTTTTCTTAAGTTAAAGTAAATATCTTTTAAGTTTAATAGTTCATTCTTTTTATAAGAAAACGAATCAACTGAAAACGAAACATCACCACTTGCTATAGCATGTATAGCATTTTCCTTATTCACTACATCCGAAGTTTGTGAAAGTATTTTCTCCACACGATCATACGAAGCACGTCCACGCTCCATAATATTAAATAGCCATCCAAAAGCTAACATTGGCCATACAAGAGTCCCTAAGTATGTTGTAAATGTTACTAATTCTCCTACAGTTAATTCACCCCGTACAACTAATAATGATCCGTAACAAATTGCGATTAAAAATGAAAATCCGACAATTAGGGCAATCGTTGGATCGAATAACGAGTCAATACGTGCGACTAGCATATTTTTATGTACGACATCTTCCGATTTCTTCCGAAACGATTGTAAATCCTCTTTCTCTTGTCCAAGTGAGCGAATTACCTTCATCCCACTCATACTTTCTTGTACTTTATCATTGATTTCAGAAAACGATTGCTGTGCTTTATGAAATCTTCTATGCAGTAAAGTTCCATAATAATTTGTAGAAATAGCTACAATTGGCATCGGAATTAAACTTAATAACGTTAACTTCCAGCTAATTGTAAACCCCATCGCTACGAGTACACATCCTCCAACAGCTAATGAATCAACGAGTGTTAACACACCTGACCCAGCAGTTTGTTGAATCGCCTGAATATCATTTGTCGCATGTGCCATCAAGTCGCCCGTACGACGTGATTGATAAAAGGATGGGCTCATCTTTGTAAAATGTTCATATAAATTCTTTCGCAATTGACGAGCTAGTTTTAAAGAAGATCCAAAAATCATAATACGCCATAAGTAACGTAATATATACATCGTAATTCCTACAACTACTAATAGAATAACCCAGTTCAACAATTTTTCAGATGTTAATGTTCCATTATTAATTTCATCTACTACAATTCCTAGCACCCTTGGCGCTACAAGTTCAAGAAGCGCGACACCAAATAACATAATAATTCCGATTATGTACGCTCGTTTTTCTTGTTTAAAAAACCAAGCTAAATTAAAAAACACTTTCATATTTATCCTCCTCCCTTAAAATGAGCGATATTTTCAGTTTATCAAAAATGCAGAATTTTTAAAAGTTTTGAATATCTTTTATATCCAAAAGAAAAGGACACTCGGTAAGAGTGCCCTTTTGCGCTTATTTTGTTTGTTGCTTGTTCATCGCGCTCATCATTTGATTGATTTTCTTTTGGGAAGGTTTTTGTCCCATTTGCATCATCATCATTTTTAACATTTGTTCGTTAATTGGTGGATTTTTTTGTAAGTAATTCATCATATATTTGCGGGCAATGAAAAATCCTAACGCCACGCCTGCTACTAGTGCTACTACGCCCACTAGAATACCTAACCACATTGGCATATCTTTTCCTCCTTCATGTTGTCTACCTTACAGTGTACTAAAACCTTTTCAATAAGACAAGATACTATTCGACATTTTTTATACATATGTTCGTACTTGTTTGAGAGGATTTAACCAACCGTACTTTTTATTTTCATAATCCATCGCGAAAAATGTTAACTCACACTTTCTAAGCACCTCAAAGAAAGTTGTTTCCATGGATACATTTCCAGAAGTATTCATTCGAATATATTGTGGTTTCACCATTATTTCTCCGTATTCGGCTCCTGTATAAAGCGTATGAGTATGATTTGTTCTTTCATATTTGCCAAGAACACGCAAAGCCTGTTCTAATTTATGATGAATTTTCATTACTTGTATTGGCATCGTAATATATATCATTTGCTTATATAACACTTTCTTTTCCGAAAGGGACCCAGATTCTGAAAATCGAGCAAATAAATCAAAAAACAAATATTCACGACCAAAGTAAGCTTTCGCAATATCCTCTTGAATTAAATACAATTCATACGTTTTCATTTTTTCCCTCCCGATCTGGACAACCTTTTCCCTACATTATATAAGAGAAAATTTGCAATGATTGTCTGACTACGGAGAGAGAAAAAACTTTTCCTGTCGAAAAAACTCAATTACATAGAAAAATCTCCCCATGCTGGAGAGATTTTTCTAAAATCATTAAAGCATTTCTTTTACTTTGCGAACAACGTTCTCTACAGTAAATCCATACTCTTCCATAATCTTCTCACCAGGAGCAGAAGCACCGAATGTGTCGATACCTAGTACATCTCCATCAAGACCTACGTAACGGTGCCATCCGAATGTAGCACCCATTTCAATTGCGAAACGTTTCGTTACTACTTTTGGTAGTACAGATTCTTTGTACTCAGCAGTTTGAGCTTCAAAGCGATCCATAGATGGCATGCTAACAACAGCTGCATCAACGCCGTCTGCTGCTAAAGCTTTTTGCGCTTCGATTGCTAAGCTTACTTCAGATCCAGTTGCAAGTAGGATTACATCAGCCGTTTCTTTCTTGCTTGCAGAAACTACATATGCACCTTTTGCTACTTTTTCATAAGTATCGTCTTTTGCACCTTCTAATGTCGGAAGATCTTGACGAGTTAACACTAATGCAGTTGGTGTTTTTGTAGATTCTAAAGCTAATCTCCAAGCTGCAACAGATTCGTTACCGTCAGCTGGACGAATAACAGAAACGTTTGGCATTGCACGAAGTGCTGCTAATTGTTCAACCGGCTCATGCGTTGGACCATCTTCACCAACAGCGATACTGTCGTGTGTAAATACATACGTTACAGGCAATTGCATTAATGCTGCAAGACGAATTGCTGGACGTAAGTAGTCAGAGAATACGAAGAACGTACCACCGTAAGTTTTTAAACCGCCATGTAGTGCAATACCGTTCATTGCTGCACCCATCGCAAACTCACGAACACCGTACCAAATGTTTTTACCGCTGTAATCAGCTCTTGTGAAGTCTTTTTCGTTATTCATGTATGTTTTGTTAGAACCAGCAAGGTCAGCTGATCCACCAAAGAATGATGGTACAGACTCTGCAATAGCATTAATTACAGCACCTGAAGAATTACGTGTTGCTGCTTTTGATCCTAATTCATAAGTTGGTAAGCTTTGTTCCCAACCTTTTGGAAGAAGACCATTCATTGCTGCTTGCAGCTCGTTTGCTAATTCTGGATATGCTTGTGCATATTCACCGAGCATCGTGTTCCATGCAGCTTGTGCAGTCTCACCAGCATCTTGTACCGTTTTACGGAAGTTGTCATATACTTCTTCTGCTACATGGAAATCTTGTTCAGCAGTCCAAGCGTATGCTTCTTTCGTTAATTTTGTTTCGTCTACACCAAGTGGAGAACCGTGTGAAGCTGATTTTCCTGATTTGTTTGGAGAACCGAAACCAATTGTCGTTCTTACTTCAATTAGCGTTGGGCGTTTTTCGTCAGCTTTCGCTTCTTCAATTGCTTTTGCAATTGCTTCAATATCGTTTCCATCCTCAACACGGATTACTTGCCAGCCGTATGCTTTGTAACGATCTTCTACACTTTCAGAGAATGAGCGATTTAAATCGCCATCTAATGAAATATCGTTTGAATCGTAAAGCACAACAAGACGACCTAATTGTAAATGAGCAGCTAATGAAGATGCTTCAGCAGAAACGCCTTCCATTAAATCGCCATCACCACAAATAGCGTATGTATGATGATCTACTACATTGTACGCATCACGGTTATACTTTGCTGCTAAATGTCTTTCAGCCATCGCCATACCAACAGCTGTTGCAATCCCTTGTCCAAGTGGACCAGTTGTTGCGTCTACACCTGCTGTGTGACCATACTCAGGATGTCCTGGAGTTTTGCTTCCCCATTGACGGAAGTTCTTTAAATCATCCATTGTTAAGTCATAACCAGATAGATGAAGTAGGCTGTATAGTAACATTGAACCATGACCTGCAGATAATACGAAACGATCGCGGTTAAACCACGTTGGGTTATTTGGATTGTGTTTCATAAATTGAGTCCATACTGTATAAGCCATTGGTGCTGCACCCATTGGCATTCCTGGGTGACCAGAGTTTGCTTTTTCAATCGCATCAATGGATAATGTGCGAATCGTGTTGATAGAAAGTTGTTCGATTGAATGTGACATGCTATTCTTCCCTTCGCGTATGTTAGTAAACGTTTTATACATTTATATGATAGCTTCCCACGCAAGATTATACAACATGTATCGACAAATATGTTGATGTTTTTTTGATTTTTCATAAAAAAAACAGTGATTACGGGAATGTATGGGTATTCAATATGACATACTTTTTTATTATTTTTATTTTAAAAAGAAAGGGAATTATCTGTATATTTATACAAATATATGAACTTCTTCTATACCGAATTTTTTGATAAACACTAAAAAAATACAAAAAAGCATCTGAATTAGATGCTTTTAAAATTCGTTAAACAATCCGTTTTCGAATCGAACTTGAAATAAAATCAATTATAATTACCATTAAAATGATGCCTAATAAAATAATTCCCACGCGGGACCAATTCCGTGAACTCAGTGCAAAAATTAATGGAGTACCAATACCACCTGCTCCAATAACACCTAAAATCGCAGCGGATCGTACATTAATTTCGAATCTGTATAACGTATACGATAGAAAATCCGGTAACACTTGTGGTAATACTGCATACCAAAGTATTTGAAACCGATTTGCACCTGTTGCGATTAACGCTTCCGTCGGTCCCTTGTCTATATTCTCAATTCCTTCCGAATATAGTTTCCCTAACATTCCGATAGAGTGTAATCCTAAAGCTAAAACTCCGGCGAAAGAGCCTGGACCGACAGCTTTTATAAATAAAAGGGCCATAACTAATTCAGGAAATGTACGAACAAAACTAAGTACAAATTTCCCAGTTACTGAAGTTAATTTTCCACTACTCATATTCGTTGCCGCCCAAAAAGCAAATGGAACAGATAAAAAGGCAGAAATAAATGTACCTAATATCGCAATTGCCAACGTATCAATTAAACCATGTAATAAATCTTCACCATCTGGTAAAGATACATAGGACCAATCTGGGTTCAGTACGCCTGTCATAATTGCTTTTGTAATTTCTCCCGCTGTATCCTTTATTCCCTCTAGCGGGACTCCTGAAAAGGCCCATACATATATAACTGTAAGTGCTATAAAAATAATCCAGCGATATACACTCGGTTTCTTCGGTTTCGGTACGATTATCGTCGTTTTACTCATTATAATTTCTCCCGCAACAATGTACTTACATAATCAATTAGCAATACAACAACAAGAGTATAAATAATAATAGAAGCAGTTTGTTGATATTGTAAAAATCCAAGTGTACGATCATAATATAATCCAATACCACCCGCTCCTACTAAGCCTAGAACAGCTGCTGCACGCACATTCACCTCAAATGTATAAAGGACATAGGAGACAAAGTGCGCTTTTACTTGCGGAATTACCCCATAAACAATCCATTGCACCTTATTCGCTCCTACCGCTGTCATCGCTTCTAATGGACCTGGGTCAATTGATTCAATTGACTCATACAACAATTTCGCCACGAGTCCAATCGAGAAAAAAGTAAGCGCCAAAATACCTGGAAGTGGTCCTATTCCAAAAATAGCTACGAAAATTGCCGCTAATAATAAATCTGGTATTGTCCGGATAAAATTTAAAATCAATCGAGCTGGACTGTACAAAAATGCGCTAGTAAACACATTACTTGCCGCAAATAGTGCAATTGGAATAGCTAAAATCGCTCCTAAAGTCGTCCCAATAATTGCCATGCGTATTGTATCTAACATTGCTGTTGTAATAACTTGAAAATAGCTCCAATCTGGCGGCACCATCTCTTTCAGCAAATCCATCATATTAGGAAAACCAACTACTAGTTTTGCAAATGATGCGTCGACCTGCACACTACTTCCCCACAAAAGTAAAATAACTAGAATAGCCGTTAACATACGTTTCAATTTACTCGGCGGCTTCGGTATCGATTTCGAATATATCGTCACGTCATTCATTTAGCTGCCACCTCTAATAATTCGCTTTTCTGAGCAACGTCCCCATAAATTTCAGCAAATTTTTCATCCGTTGCCTCTTCTACTGAACCATCAAAAACAATTTCACCTGCATGTAATCCAATAATGCGTGTAGCATATTGCCTAGCTAAATCAATAGAATGTAAGTTTACAATTGTCGTAATTCCAAAATCTTCATTAATTTTTTTCAAATCATCTAGCACTTGCTTTGTTGTCAACGGATCTAACGATGCAACAGGTTCATCTGCCAATATGATTTTCGCTTCTTGCGCCAACGCTCTAGCAATCGATACACGTTGCTGTTGTCCTCCTGATAATTCATCAGCCCTCGCATATGCTTTTTCTAAAATATTCACTCTTTTTAACGATTGAAATGTAAGCTCCAAATCCTCTTTTGGAAATAGACCTAACGTTGTACGCAGTGTCGAATGATACCCAACACGTCCAGCTAATACATTCTTCAATACCGTTGACCGCTTTACAAGGTTAAAGCTTTGAAAAATCATACCAATATCTCGGCGCATACGTCGTAACCCTTTTCCTTTTGCAGCAGTAATAGACTCACCTTCTATTATGATTTCACCTTCCGTAATCTCATGAAGGCGATTTACCGATCTGAGAAGTGTAGACTTTCCAGCCCCGGATAACCCTACCATTACAACAAACTCACCTTTTTGAATTTTCAAATTTATATTATTCAATCCTTTTGTACCATTCGGATACACTTTGGAGACATTTCGAAACTCTATCACACATCTTACCTACCTTCTATGTATTCAAAACGGCAAACTAACTGAAACTACACCCCTTCCAGTTAGCTGCCATTTTCATATGTATTATTGCGTTTTTACTTTCTTTCCGTATTCACGAACGATATCAAATTTACTATCATCAGATTTAACGTATCCTTCATGTGAGTATACTTCTTTAATGATTTTGTGCCCTTCCTCATTCTTTCCTATTTCAATGAAAGCATCCTGTAATTTCTTGCTCCACTCTGCATCTAAATCAGAACGTACAGAAATCGTATCGTTTGGAATTTCCTCCGTAAATTTCACTATTTTCGTTTGATCGAATATATTAGGATAATCTTTTTTTACAATATTACGAGCATCTTGGAATACAACAGCTGCATCTACATCACCATTTAAAAGCGCAATAAGTGACTGATCATGACCTTTTAATGTAACAGGTTTCACATCTTTCAACGGATCAATTCCCTCTTTTAACAATACAGCCGCAGGCCATACATACCCCGCTGACGATGTTACATCCTGATAACCAATTTTTTTACCTTTTAAATCTTTTACACTGTTAATATTAGAATCTTTCTTAACAACAAACTCAGATTTATAAAAGTCTACTAAATCTTTTGTAGGAGCTCCTGTCTCATCATCTACACCAAAACGTTGTGCCTGTAAAATTACATTTGCAGCCTTTTTCTCATGCGCTAACACATACGCTGTTGGAGGTAAAAAGCCTACATCTACTTGCTTAGATGCCATCGCTTCTACAATTGTATTGTAATTCGTTGAAATACTAACTTTTACCGGCATATTTAATTTATCACTTAATAGCTTTTCCAACGGTTTTGCCTTCGCCTCTAACGTATCTGCATTTTGAGAAGGAACAAATTGAACATTTAAAGTCTTCGGTACATAACCTTTTTTCGTATCTTCATTTTTACTTGCACTTGATTCCTTCGTTCCACAGCCACTTAATAATCCCGCTGCTAGTACAACTGTTGTACTCATTACAAAAACTTTTTTCAACATATTAATGCCCCCATTTTTGTTGTTATAAAATAACCTTCCGTAAACATGAAGAAATATATCACACATTTTCACGAATAATTCCCTATTTACAGAATCTTTACACATTCTATACATTCACATTAAAATTCCCTGCATATATTTGATATGCTTAATTAGTAGATAACAATAGAAAAGGTGAATGATATTGAATCAAAATCAAATTGTAACTTTAAACATCTTATTAACAAGCGATATACATGGTACTGTTTATCCAATTCACTACCAAGATAACTCCCAAGCAGACATTGGTTTAGCTAAGATTTCCACTCTTATAAAAAAAGAACGTTCTCAAAACACAAACGTTCTTTTAATTGATAACGGGGACTTCATTCAAGGAACACCATTTACTTATCATTACGCTACATACGAAAAAGATATGGAAAACCCAATGTCCTTATTAGCCAACTACTTAGAGTATGACATTGCAATTATCGGAAATCATGAATTTAATTATGGAATGGATATATTAAATAATGCTGTGGCTACTGCAAATTTCCCTTATCTATCAGCAAACATTTTAGATAAAAACAGAAAAGAACCTTATTTCGGGAAACCATATATAACAAAACATATTGAATCAAATATAAAAATTGCTATTTTAGGGGTGACAACGCATTACATCCCCCATTGGGAACAAGCACATCATATTAAAGATTTACAATTTGAAGATGCATTTGAAACAACAAAAAAATGGGTTTCTTACATCCGTAAACATGAAAAACCAGATTTACTAGTCGTAGCCTATCACGGGGGATTTGAACGCGATTTACAAACCGGGGTACCGACTGAAGTTTTAACAGGTGAAAACCAAGGATATTCAATGTGCCATGAAATTGAAGGCATAGATATTTTACTAACAGGCCACCAACACCGAGAAATCGCTCACACCGTGATTAATGGTGTAACAATTTTACAGACCGGATGCAATGGACACTCAGTTGGAAAAGTAACAGTAACATTCGAAAAAGCAGAACAAAAATGGGTGAAAAAAGAGAGTTATTCAGAGTTATTGCCCGTACAAGGAATTGCGGCAGACCAAGATGTTCTTTCCTTGGTTGCCAATTATGAAGAGAAAACACAAAATTGGCTTGATAAACCTATTGGACTAATCTATGGGGACATGCAAATTTCAGATGCTATGCAAACTCGTTTGCAAGACCATCCTTTTATTGAATTCATAAATAAAATACAGATGGATATAGCTAATGTTTCAATTTCTTGCACAAGTTTGTTCCATAATACATCTCCAGGTTTCCCGAAACATGTAACAATGCGTGACATCGTTTCTAATTATATTTATCCAAATACATTAAAAGTAATTAGAATAACCGGAGCGGATATAAAAGATGCTCTCGAACTCTCTGCTTCTTATTTCACATTAAAAGCAGATGGATCCATCATCGTAACCCCTACCTACATAGAACCAAAGCCGCAACACTATAATTACGATATGTGGGAAGGGATTTCGTACGTATTAAACATTTCAAAACCAATTGGCGAGAGAGTAGAATCTTTACAGTATAAAGGCGCTCCCCTTAATATAAATGAAGAATATGACGTTGTTATGAATAATTATCGCGCAAGTGGCGGAGGGAACTTCTTTATGTTTCAAAATAAGCTAGTAGTAAAAGACATACCAACAGATATGTCTGAACTTATCGCTAACTATATATTGAAGCACAAAAGGATAGAAGCAACAGTCAATCACAACTGGAAAGTTATTAAATAACGAATTTAACAAATAAAAAAAGATGGGCTATGCCCATCTTTTAATTTAATTTTGCATTATCTTGCTTTTTTAAAGCTTTTAATTTCGCCGGTGTAACATCCGTTCCTTCTTCGTTAACGACTTTAATTCCTTTTAATTCGTTTAACATATTTTGACGAAATCCTTTTAAATATTGTTCACGTAGCGATTGGCGCTCACGTTGTTCTTCTTCAGTTAAGCCTTCAGCTTTTGCTTTTTTCGCTAAGAAGTTAATGCGTTCAATGAGTTCTTGACTTGGCATCTCGAATCCCCCTTCTACTCAAAACTGATTATTATCATACAATAGTTAGTCCTCTTTATCAAGCAATTGCTTTGTATATTCTACATACCTTCGATGTACAGTTGCTTTTGAAACATCATGACCAAAACCACGAAGTGTTGCTGCAATTTCTTCAAAAGTTAATTCATTCCGGCGCAAACGTACAATTTCCTCAATTGGCACTTCTTTTTTCTCACGTCCTACGCTTAAATGACGATTTTTCAAATTATTCTCTGGACGAAATCCTTTCTCCACTGCTCTTTGCATGCCACGTTTAATTTTTAAATTGTGGATCTTTCTTTGATACTCTTCAACGATCCCAATTATATTTAGCACCATCGAATCAGAATCTGAAAGCTGTAATTCACCACTATGCGTGTGCGTATAAACTTTTATCCCCTCTTTATGTAAACAATGCATTAACGCAATCTTTGCATTTCCTCTACCAAGACGCGTTTCATCTTGTATAAGTAGTACATCAACTTGTTCATCTCGAATTGTATCTAGCACTTCTAATATGCCATCACGTTCAATTGTATAACCGCTAGCCTGCTCCTCAATTACCTTTGTAACATCCATTTGATAGCGCTCAGCTAAATGCAATAATTCATCTTTTTGACGCAATAATGATGTTTCCTGTTCTTCTTTTGTTGTGCTCACACGTGCATAAATAATTGCATTCATTTTGAACCCTTCTTTCTCACTATATCTTCCTTATAGTGTATCATAAATTTGCCTTTCGTTCGAACTTATGTTTGTAGAATGTTTTTTCGCATGTTATACTTAATAATAAGAAAAATGAAAGAAAACGAGGTGTTAGAAAACATGGAAAAGTTAACGAAACGCCAGCAAGACATTCTCGACTTTATTAAGCTAAAAGTACAAGAAAAAGGATATCCACCTTCCGTACGTGAAATCGGTCAAGCAGTCGGCCTTGCTTCTAGTTCTACAGTGCACGGACATTTATCACGACTAGAAGAAAAAGGATATATTCGACGCGACCCAACAAAACCACGCGCAATTGAAATTTTAGGTGACAACCGAATAGAAACACAGTCAGTTATTCAAGTTCCAATCGTCGGAAAAGTTACTGCCGGTTTACCGATTACAGCAGTCGAAAGTGTAGAAGATCACTTCCCACTTCCAGCAAGTATCGTTGCTGGAGCAGATCAAGTGTTTATGTTACGCATTTCTGGAGATAGCATGATTGAAGCTGGTATCTTTGATGGTGATTTAGTTGTTGTTCGCCAACAACAGTCTGCAAACAACGGTGAAATTGTAGTTGCTTTAACAGAAGATAACGAAGCTACTGTTAAACGTTTCTATAAAGAAAAAGATTATTTCCGTCTACAACCGGAAAACTCTTCACTAGAACCTATTATTTTAAAACAAGTGTCAGTTATCGGAAAAGTAATTGGCGTATATCGTGATTTACATTAAAAATAATAAAAAGAAGATAATTCCCTTATTTATATAGGTAATTATCTTCTTTTTATATTTTGATAGATTTCCGTTCATTCAAAAGAATGCGTTTCAATAGTAACATCTCCAGCAGCAGTTTTACCGCTAATCTTTTTACTACCATTACCAATCTTTATATTTTTATTTTCTTCATTAAAAATTGTCACGTCTCCAGCAGCGGTTTGCCCAGTTATAACTGCATCTTGTGGTTTTTCCAATAAAGTAATATCTACATCTCCAGCAGTTGAACTTGCCTCTAAATCATATTTAGAATCATGATCAATAATATCTATATCCCCACTAGCCGTTTTTGCTGTTACTTTCCCTATTACTTTTTTAAAATTCACCTCACCAGCTTTTGTAGACCCCTCCACACTCTTTGCTGTTACATGTTTCAAATCCACTTCTCCGGCGAGTGTTTCAACACTTACGCGGTCACTTTTCACATTACTTATTTCTATTTGTCCAGCGGATGAATTCACTTTTATCTCTTGATAAGGACGTTCAGGTACTAATATAGTCAATATAGGCGTTTGAAATCCAAAATTGTAAAATGAAAAATCAAATGAAATACCTTTTTCTATTTCCCCTATGACTTTTAATGTGTCACCATCTTCAGCAATACGAATCTCCTGTTTACTTACGTCTCCTGTTTGCTTTACATAAAAAGAGGAATCAGGAGATTTTTGGACAACAATATCTCCAGCATCTAACTTAACTTCCACATTTTTTAGCATTTCGTTTTTAATAACTTCTTCCTTATTTCCTTTCTCTACAGTTTCTACTGCTTTCTTATATGTTTGTGAAATCCCTATTACTCCAATAATGATACAAGCGATAGCTACTAATAATATTTTTTTCATCATCTACTCCCCTTTTATCATTTTGAAGTTCCATACTACATAGCGTACACATAATCTTTTAAACCACTTCGTACTATAATAAGCTACAATACATAACAACAAACCTACTCCAACAAACGTTATACTAACGAAAAGATCCAACCATATAAAAGTACCCATAAATACTTTTACAATAACGAAAAATGGTGTCACTACACTAGCAATACCACCGACCCAAAAGGAAAATATAAAAGCTATAATTGCAATTAATGGGCCTAACACAATAATAAAATTAAACAAACTAAGTCCAACCGCTGCCAGGACAGCTCTTGTTACATTCGAAGTTGATGGATCTTTTTTCATCTCATCAAAGCGATACAAAGCAAGCAAGTCTTTCGCAATTACTTTCGGAGAACCAAGCCCCTTTATTATTTCTGATTCAGTTTTCCCCTCTTCCATCCCAAACTGAAAGTGCTCTTCATAATCAAATAAAATATCTTGTCGCTCTTCTTCTGGTAACTTTCTAAGATGACTTGATAATTCTTTGAGAAACTGTTCTTTACTCATCCCATTCCACCCCTTCAATAATTTCTTGAACACCTTTAGAAAAATCACGCCACTCTGTTACTAATAACGTAAGTTGCGTCTCCCCTTGCTCTGTTAGTTGATAATATTTACGGGGCGGTCCTTCCGTGGATTCTTTTAAATATGTTTGAAAATATTCCTCTTTCGTTAAACGACGTAATAGCGGATATACAGAACCTTCCGATATTAAAAATTTATTTGAAATTTGCTGAACAAGTTCATAACCATAACAATCCTTACGTTTTACAAGCGCCAATACACACAGTTCTAACACACCTTTTTTAAACTGAACGTTCAAGGACAATCCCCCTTTCTTATTTCAGTACTGTTCAATACACGGTACCTGTTATATCCACAATATACCACTTGGTACTATTTATTGCAAGGTACTAAACTATATTTATTCCTAAAATTTAGAAATAGCACAAATAAAAGCCCTAATAAGATCCTGTTGTAGCTGATCATTATTCGGGCTTTTATTCAATTCGAATTACATTCATACACGATTTCATTCACTCTTGCTCCTCTAAGAACCAACTTCCATTTGTGAGCCCAATAAATTTCGAAACACACCTTTTCTCTCTTTAGCCAATTGATTAAATTCACCTTTTTGAACAATTTCACCTTTTCCTAAAACAATAACTTGATCTGCATTACGGATCGTAGATAACCGATGCGCAATAACAACAATAGTCATCGTTCCTTTCAATCTTTCTATTGCTGATTGGATCTTTACCTCATTTTCAGTATCTAATGCACTCGTAGCTTCATCTAATACTAAAATGGATGGTTGTCTTAAAATAGCTCGAGCTAGTACAAGTCGTTGACGTTCACCACCTGAAAGTCTCACTCCGCGATCTCCAATTAGAGTATCAAGCCCTTTTGGAAGTATTCGTACAAATTCAGCTGCCGCCGCAAAATCTAATGCAGTCCAAATTTGTTCTTCACTCGCATTCGGCTCAATCATCAATAAATTTTCTCTTATGCTTGCATTAAATAAGAAAGGATCTTGTGGCACATAACTAATAGCCCGTCTCAATGACAATAATTTTTCACTTGTAAGAGGAGTTCCATCTATTAATACTTGACCTTTCTCTGGTTGAATCAATCCCATTAAAACATCGATTAATGTACTCTTCCCAGCTCCCGAATGTCCCACAATAGCCGTCATACTATTGATTGGTATTTGCACATTAATATTTTGAAGTGCATACAAATGCTCCTTCTTATTATACCGAAAATAAATATCCTTACATTCAATACCCTGTTCTATACAAATCGGCTTTATATTTTTTTGCTGATGTATATCCTGCATTTCAATCGCTTCATTACATTCCTCTTGTAATTCCCATAATGACTTAAAAGCAGGAATACTCGCAGCAAGCTGTTCTAAATTTGACTGAATTGTCATGAATCGTGGCCATAGTCTCGAAAAAATGAGTATGATTAATAGTAATTGGGCCGGTTGAGCTTTAAATATACTTACTGATAATAATATAAAAAATGCAATTAAAATAGCCATTGAAACTTTATAAAACAATTGAGAGTTCGATCTTATTCTCATATACTCCATTTGTTCGTTACTCATCTTTCCTGTTATAGATTGTAACCAATCTAAACGTGATGCTTCCAAAGTATTACTCTTTATATCTTTAATTCCATTAAAATGATCTATTATACCAGAAAGATAGCCTTGTGCCAATTTTGAGGTCTTACCGCCTAGTATTCGTGCTTTTTTTATAAAAACACGAGAAGCTACCAAGAATAATAAGCCAAAGACCAAAACAAATATAGTTATTTGGGGAGATAATAAAAACGCAATCCCCACCTGTATGAATGTAAACAGAATAGCAGCTAACAATTGTAAAATTAAATTAACCCCATAACTTACGCGAGCTAATTCTGTAGTTAATATATTTATTAGATTTGTTTTCCTTTTCTCTAAAAAAAAACTCCACTTCGCTTTTAGAATCATACTATATGTTTCTATTCTTAATTCTCGTACAAAAGCTTGTTGCGTTCTCGCATCCCTTAGCGTTATGTTTCTTTGTAGTAGATTTTGACCTAACACTATTAGTATATATATACCTAAAATAGAAATTAGACTTATTGTTTTAGGGAAATCCTGTAAAAATCTATAGACAGGTGCAATAAAAGCAGTCTCCTCACCTACATTGATTATTCCAGTCATACTTATCATAGGAATTAATAAAATAATACCTATCCCTTCAAGTAAACTTATTAAAACCATACCAAACAAATTCACATACAGAATTTTCCCTGCAGAAGAATATAATTTCTTCATAAAATATATAATATGATTCATCGATGTTCCCCCTATAACAAAGCAAGCTCCTTTGTTTTCCTCCAAAGACATAGAAACGGACGTAAAGGAAAATATAAAAAATGAAGAGATTTAGGTAACGGTAATGTTTTTGCATCAATTGGATAAGGATAAAGTTGGCTCAAAATAAATATAATTTTTTGCTGATTAGACATCAGTGAAAATAAATGTCTACTATGATAAGCAAGTACTTCTTCAGGAACAGGTTCAGAATGCAAGTTTATCATTTTCTCGAAATAAAACAGTGCTTCTTGTGCTAGCTGCTTCGAATGTTTTTTAGCTACTAATTCCGTCATTCTTTCATTTAGTCGTGTACCTAGCAATTGTGATGCCAAAATTAATGCTTGTCCTCCTAAATGAAGTATTTGGTATTTCCTCATTAATTTATGAATCTCATTCCAGTTAAGATCTTGATTGACAATTTTTTTTATGTCTACTAACCAACGTAACCTGGACCAACCATGTCTGGCACCATGAGATACAAGAAATAAAAATAAGTCTTCCTTTCCTAACATATATACCGAATTACTCGTAAGTGTACTTTTTCTCTTTCGCTTCCAAAGCTCTTCAAACCCAGGTTCCTTACCGGGTCCGGGATTTAACCTCCAATGAATTTCAAGTTTGATCCGCCTTGTTGGATGGAAAAATGTTATATGGTGATGCCTCCATTTCCAATCACTTAATATCGTTTGAATATAATCATCTTTTACATACCCCTGCTCTAAAAGTAGTTTTTCTACTTTTTCTAAATTTTGAATAGGAATGAGAACGTCCAAATCGCAGGATGTTCGCAAAGAAATATCTCCATATAAGTCCTGAGATAGTACAGGCCCTTTTAGAAACATCGTACGAATCTCATTTTCATTAAAAAGTTTATTCATTCGTTCCATTTCAGCACTTAAATAAAGCATTTGAAATGTATTATTTTTATATTTTCTATTTAAAGTTTGTACAATATGTGAAGGAATTCGTTCCTCATCTACCTGTTTAAGTTTTTGATAAATCACCGGATAAACACGATGATGCATAGCTTGCTCAAGAAAAACTTCCCAATCAATATCTGCAAACCATTCCCTACTGTAAGTTTGCAGTGTTTCGTCATCTTGTAACTTCAAAATTGCAAAAAGAAATTTCAATTCCTTAGACATGAACTCTACATCAAGATTAAAATCATCCCTCATTTTATTCTCCTTTAATAGTGTCCTCACTTAACCTCTTTGCAAATGATCCAACGACAGTAAACTTCTCCATCCCCTCTGATCCAGTAACATAAAAAGAACCGCTACGTAACCATGCATGCGCAATTAATTCCCCATTATTATCCTTAGCGGTTCCTAAATAAAGAGTACTATCAATATGACGTTTTTCGAGCATTTTCATCCCAGCTATAGCTTTAACAAGGCACTGACTTTCCCAAAAAGTATAACGACTCATAACAGAAATAGCTTCGGACACCTTATTTAGTGTATCCCAGTTTGGCTGAATGTGAGTAAATGATGTTTCGTTCATGTAATCTCCTAAAGAAGATGCAACTTTGGAAAATGTACTACTTTTTAGTACACGTGCCCACCCTAAGAAAATAAAAGCCTCAAAAAGTAAAAATTTTGTTTTTGTGTTCAATGATAAAAATATCCTTAACCTTTTCACAATATTCATTAATCCCTCCCTAACAATTCTCTTAAAGTTATGAATCTACTTATTAGGGTGGTCTTTTATTTGAATTAAACCTTCTTGAAACAAACACTCTAAAAAGGAAAGAACTTGCTCTTCACAATCTTTTCGTTCAATATCATAGTTAGATACTAACATAGTAACAAGCTGATTAATTATTATCGGCTTTTCAATAAGCTCCCATATTTCTCCGCCTATTTCACCTAAGTTATAATAATTTCCTTTTTGGACATTTAACATAACTTTTTCTCCATCCATATCGCTTACTATATTACCTTCACTCTGTACAACATTATGTTCTAATGATATTTTTCGCGAATGAACAACCATCAGCCATACTCCCTTTCTGTATAGTATTTAAAATAACTTGCACAAGCTCATGAGCTGTAAATCTCGAAGCCGGGCGTCTTAATTGAAACATTTCCATTCCACTTGCAATATTAGATGAAGTTTCAAAATGCCATTCCATCAATCCTAATTTAGAAATCAAAGAATTCCTAAAAGTATGTTGGTATAATTTACACAAGCGTGTGAGACCTTCAATACGGGTCATCTCAATATCTTCTCCCTGCGTTTTTACTAATTCAATAACACCAGCAAGAGGTAATGGATCGGGAAAAAATTGAGAATTAACAGGAACAGCATACTTCGTTTCCCTTTCGAACAAAGGGCTAAATTGCTCTTTTTCCATTCCAAACTCATCTAAACTTTCTTTCCATAATTTTTGTTGTGGGTAAGACGGATCAACTATCGGGGTATTCTTACATAAAAGAGACACAGCAACTATATCATCACTTAAAAGTTGATATCCTTTACTCAAAAAAGCCGAGGCTAAAGTTGATTTTCCAGCCCCTGAATCACCAATTAAAGCATATGCTTTTCCATCTATAGCCATTACACTTCCATGCAACGGAAGTACTTTGCGTTGCATCAAAAGTGCACCCATACAAGTCCCCAGAATATATAGTCGTATTTTATTTTCTTCCGCCCCTGGCATAGGTAAAAAAGTAATTTTCTCGCCCGCTTGGACAGAAAATATTGCAGTCTGAGGAACATGAAACATCACTACATCATCTTCCACTACAATTGTTTTTTGCTGTTCTTCGCTATATTTATCCCATCGTTCAGATAAATCCGTTATTTCAATTTGAACATCCGCCATTTCTTTCTTTTCATTCAGCTGAGACAATTCGGGTAATGGGATTTCACTTACTATTTTTAACCCGAAGGCTTTGTATAACACATTCTCCATAGAATTGATCATCCTATTCACCCCACATTGTCAATTTTTTGAAAGCTCTTATATAACAAAGTTATATAAGAGCTTTATTTTCCAGTGACTTAACTATACTTCACCGGATCATCTGGATCAGGTTGAATCGAGTCAGGATATTTATGTCCAGGCCCCGCCATAGTCATATTAATATTAAGTACTTCTAATACAGGTTGTTTCCATTCCTTTTTCATACATATCACCTCCTTTCATATTGATTTTTTTATAAATCGATAGAAGATTAAGCTGCGCATTAAAACTCTAAAATCTAGATCAAATGCATACTCTGGTCGAGGTTCTTTACAGATTTTCGAGATAGCTTTCTTAATTACCTCTACATTTAGAAATTCAGAGATTATTGGATCTACACTAAGTTCTTCAACTTCCTCAATGAATTCATTCCAAAAAGGAGCCATACGGTAAACACCATCTGCACCTTGAACACCCCGAACCCGTTGATTTAATCGTACTTTATCAGGAAGTAAATTTTTTGTGGCTCTCCGGATAAGAGATCGATCTACACCATTTTGAACATACTGTTCTTCCGGGACTGATAAACAAAATTGAACAATCCGTAAGTCATTTGTAGGATCACGATCCCATAAAGCATAACGTAACGATAGTTTCGTTTCATACGTTCCATTTATGCTCCAATAATATGTTTTTTCAAACTGTTCTCTTTTCATGTCATATGCATTTGAGATAGAGGTACCTGTTATATCAATATCCTGTTCTTTGAGTCTATCAAAAACATTCATTTTTTTTGCAAATTCCGGATTGATTATCCTAGGAAAAACATCTTGTTCCTCTGAAGAAAGTAACTGATGCAAAAATGGAAATGCCTTTCTTTTTACCACTTCAAAAACACGTGATTTTTTCACTCCTAGATTTCTACTATATAAATATAGTTCACGATAAAAACGCATCCAATGTAGCTTTTTTAACAACATTGCCTGATAATCTAAAATAGGCCCCCACGATACTGTCCAATTACCTCTTTGACCACTAAGGAGTACCCCTATTCCATGTTGAGATGCTTTTTCATAAACTCCACTCAACCAAAAAGTATTCTCAAAAAATTTATATGGCATCTCCATTGTTTCCAGCCAATCATCAATTTCCGATAGTGGGCTTCTCTCCGGCAGTTCTAAATAATAATCCTGTATATTCCCTACATGCTTTACAGTTGATTGAATAAATGGTCTTTCGTCGGCTATCCTACCTTTGTGTGTCCAATCTACAAATCCTTCTACTGGGACATAACTAAACGTATGTAATTTTTTATTTTCAGCACGTAAATCTTTTGCAGCAAAGCTAACGACAGAACCAGAGTCTAGCCCTCCGCTCAAATGAGCTCCTACTTTGTGATGTGTTCTTAAACGTGCCTTCACTGCACTTTGATACACATCTCGAAATGCCTCTTCATACTCTTCATTTGATTTTAAATTAAGCATTTTCCCAGTAGTTGGTGTATAGTATCGCGAAAAATTAACTTTGCCATTCTTTACCGAAATAGTGTGTGATGGAGGCACCTGTTCTATATATTTATAAACTGTTTGCTGTGAATCTACTGATTCGAAATTTACAGGTATAGCTAAAAATTCAGCAATCCACTGCTCATTCAATTTTTTCTCAACATATGGTAGAGTAAATAACGGATTTATAATAGTGCAAAAAGCAAACTTTTCCTCACCACGATAAAAATAAAGGGTTCGGCTTCCCGAAAAATCTCTGGCTCCAAAAAGGGTTTGTTTTTTCTCATCCCAAATCATAAAGGCAAAATCGCCTACCAAATATTTTGGAGCCGCTTCCCCCCACTTCTGATAAGAGAGTAAAATCAACTCACTATCTGTCATGTTTTTTCTATCTGCATAATCCACTTGTAATTTTTCAAATAACTCATTACGATTATCAATAATAGCATCTGCTGTAATTGCCAGTTGCTTTTCGTAATTATAAAAGGGTAATTGTTCACCAACAGATTCTGGTGTGATCCACTGTGCGTGACATCCTAGAAAAACATTTTCTTTATGCCATATTTGAATATCATCAGCAGGGTACTTTTGTAAATAACTCATTAACTGTGTGCCATGCTGAATCGATATAGTTTCTTCATTAAAATGAATAATACCTGTTATAGCACTCATTTTCCCCACCCCTTATACAACAAGTTACCGCAAAGGTTCTTTTTATTTAATACAACTTTTCTCCCTTGACCGAATTCTTTTTAAAGAACAAAAACATACATTTCAACTCCCAATCAAGCACACACTCTAACTTCCCTATCAAAATAGATATAGATACATTAAAATTATCATCACATTACTTTTTCGTCAATATATCAATGGAAATATACACCAAATAGACAACGTTGATGTTCATTATAATGAACATCAACGTACTTGTTTCTCTGTGAATTATTCCATGTTATATAATATTTATAATAGCCTGAATAACTCTCCGGTGATCCTCATCCATCATATTGGAACCCGATGGAAGACAAACCCCCTGTTCAAATAATCTTTTAGATACATCATTATCTTTCTGATGAGAATAATACTTACTTTCTTTAAAAAGTGGCTGCATATGCAGTGGCTTCCATGTAGGACGCGCTTCAATATTCTCTTCAGCTAAGGTTGTCAATAATTTTTCAATAGAGATACCAGATGCCTTTTCATCAATCATCATTGTTGTAAGCCAGCGATTCGAGTGAGTATTTTCTAATTCCGGCATAAAATAAAATCCCGGTATGTGAGATAACTCTTCATAATACCGATTAAATATACGCCTTCTAGCCCTCACTCTATCTTCTAACACTTCTAATTGCCCTCTCCCAACGCCAGCTAATATATTACTCATTCTATAATTGTAACCTATTTGACTATGCTGGTAATGAGGTGCTGGCTCTCTTGCTTGAGTCGCTAAAAACCTCGCTTTCTCTAATGCTTCCACATCATCAGATACAAGCATTCCACCACCCGAAGTTGTAATGATTTTATTTCCGTTAAATGAATAAACCCCAAACCTCCCGAATGTACCGCTTGCTTTTCCTTTATATGTAGATCCTAGAGATTCTGCTGCATCTTCTATTATAGGAACATTATACTTATTACATAACAAAAGAATCTCATCAATTTTAGCACTTTGTCCATACAAATGAACAACGATAACGGCCTTTGGTAATTCCCCTTCTTTATCCGCATCATGCAATGCATGCTCCAACGCTTGCGGTGACATATTCCATGTATCTCGTTCTGAATCAATAAAAACTGGTGTAGCTCCCAAATAAACAATCGGATTCGCACTCGCTACAAAAGTAAAACTTGAACAAAATACAGTATCTCCCTTTTGAACATCTAATAATTGCAACGCCAAATGAATAGCAGCCGTTCCCGAACTTACTGCAGCTCCACCATTAACTCCTACAAAAGATGCAAGTTCTCTTTCAAATCCATCAACATTTGGTCCAAGAGGAGCAATCCAATTTGTATCAAACGCATTTTGAATATATTTTTGTTCATTCCCACTCATATGTGGTGAAGAAAGATATATTTTATCCTTACTTTTTATCACGATTCTTCATCCCCCTCTTAATTTACTACATTAATAACTTTTGCAGGAATGCCAACAGCAGTACAATTAGATGGAAAATCATTTATGACAACAGAGCCTGCTCCAACGATAGACCACTTACCAATTTTAACACCTGGAATTATAGTAGCTGAGGCACCTATATGAGCCCCCTCTTCTATAGTGATAGAACCTGTAAGTGTAGCATGTGGTGAAATATGAACAAAATCATCAATTATATTATCATGTTCAATTATTGAACCTGTATTGATTATCGTATGGTTACCGATGATAGTATCAGCATTAACAACCACATTCGGCATAATTACCGTTCCGTTTCCTACACGAGCTTGAGGACTTATAATGGCCGTTTTATGAATTAATGTAGCATATATGTCAATCGGTTGATTTAATCTTCTGAAAATTATTTTTCTCACTTTATTATTCCCTATAGCAATAACAAGATTTATATCATTAAAATTTTTAATAATTTCCTGTGCATCTTCAATTGCTCCAAAATATAGATTATCTATAATATTTATACCTGTATACAAATCATCTAAATAACCGACTATTTCATACCCTTCATTTGATAAAATTATATCCTTCACAACCTTACTATGCCCACCACGGCCTATTATCAAAATTTTCATTTCCCCTCCCCCTTTATTTCTATTTTCCCTCCAGTAAACGGCTCCATTGTTACATGTCCAACATGATTTATCCCCTCTGTTTTAAGTACTTTTGTTATTGTAAGTACAATTATTTTCAAATCTAATAAAAAAGAACGCTTCTCTACATACCATACATCTAATTCAAACTTTTCTTCCCAAGTAATCGAATTCCTTCCATTTATTTGTGCCCATCCCGTAATTCCTGGTTTTACATTATGCCTTTTAGCCTGTTTACTAGAATATAGGGGTAAGTATTCCATCAATAATGGTCGTGGTCCTACTAAACTTAAATCGCCCCTTACAACATTTATAAGCTGTGGTAACTCATCAAAACTATATTTTCTAAGGACTTCCCCAAAAATAGTCAGCCTATTTTGATCTGGAAGTAATTCCCCATTACTATCCCTCTTATCCAACATAGTTCGAAACTTATAAAGATTAAACGGTTTTCCATGTAGTCCTGGACGCTGTTGTCTAAATAGTATAGGGGACCCTAATTTCAGCCTAACTAAGATTGCTACTACAAGAATAGGAAGCAAACATACAAATAATAATAATAAAGAAATACATACATCAAAAATTCTTTTCATGTACTATCCTCCTTACTTACTTATTTATTTACATTTAATACTCCTAACGCTAATTAACTCTTAAAACTTTATATACAATTAAACAAAACAAGGGGTAACTAAATTTAGTTATCCCTTGTTTTGTTTAATTATACCAATCCATCATTACTATTATTCCCTATTCTGCTATCCTACCAAATAATTTAAACACAGCTAACTCACTTAAATATTCCCATTCTGCACTACTGTCTACTTGTGAAGGTTCTGCTACTCCATTAGTGCTCATCACTTTACACTTATAAACTTTACCGTTAACATTTACAACATCATTCATTTTATATACTATATCCTTTTCCCAAATTGTATTATTAGCATTCCCTTCATTTAGACAAATCCAACCTATATACCCTCCAGCAACTGGATTCGAATTTTTAATTATTTGTCCGACTCTGAAGAATCCCCCAGTCGGTTCAGTTACACTATAAAAATACGGATCAAAGACACCATTAATATAATTATCTTTCTTAATGTGCTCATCCCTTAACTTTATAACTACTGTGTCCACAATATTATCTTTAAAGATTAAAGTAATTGAAGACGAAATCTGATTTGCATTTACGCCTATCATACTCTTATTTGACCTAAATATATTATTTTCTATTAACATATACTCACTTGTAAACGTTTCATTCCAAAAGTTAATTATACTATCTGTCGATTCCGAATTAGGGTATTCAAATACATTATTAATAAATTCTATTCTCCCTCCAATGTCCCAGAAAAAGAATGCCGAGCCCCATCTTCCCCCTCTAAAAGTACTATTTTTTACTTTTAGCATGGCTACCGTTTGAGAAGATTCAACTATAAACAGATTATAAGCATCCCAACTAAATGAGCATCCATTAAACTCATATTCTGCTTGAGGAGTTTTTGTAGCAAATGATATTGTACCGCTGTTCTCAAAATTACATCCTGTATATACTCCTGGTGGTAAATTTGCAATGATTCCTTGCGGATGTTTCGTATCTATAAAAGAAACATTACTTAATCTCCATCCATTTTTCACACCAGGTGATACACCTGTCAAACTTGTACCCTCCACAGCGCTTCCTTTAATAACACAATCCGATATAGTTTGTGGTTCTGTTGAGAAACCAATTATTGAACCTAACTGTGAAAATGAATGAAATAAATCTTGATCACTAAAAAATTCACACTGGTTGACTTGAATGCAATATGCTTTATCTCTTCCCATTACCAACGCGCTATTATGGAAAATACAGTTACCAATAAGCGCTTCTTTATCTCCTTGATCTATTATGACTCGAGTAGCATACACTTGATTATTCACAAAAGTTACTTCCCCACCTAAAACACAACTTACTTCTCTTAAGTGATTATGATTTATGATAACTTTCTCTACATTCTGGCCTACTACTAATGAATTATTCATTAATTTATTTTGAATGATATTAATGTATCTACCACCAACTACGACAATGTTATATCCCTGATTATCATATATATTATTACGTTCAATGTTTATATATTGATTTAACCGATATCCATCTTCAATATCTATTGCTCCTTGAGGTGCCGTACCTTTCATTTGATAGATTTCACAATCTCTAATGTGAATATATTTTGCTCCAGATACACTTATTCCAAGCCTTCTACAATGATGTATTCTACATCTTTCAACAAATATATTTCTAGCAAACTCTGGAATTCTAACGGTTATTTTACAACCATCTTTCGAAGGTACCGTACTTTGATGAAGGACAATTTTCGCATAATCTGCGCCTTGCGGAACATTCACTTCTTCGAAAAACATTATCCTTTTCGTAGCAGCTACAAAAGTATTATCAGCCTTATAAAATAACACATCATATAATTCTGTATTAATTTCCGAACCAATTCCACCATACCCATCGCCATATAATCCGAAATATCCCCATTTTGTAATGCTCTCATGATGCAAATCTATTTTTATGCTCGATCTAATTTTATTAGTATCTACTATTGGTGTACCATCGACATCACTGATACCACCCACTTCAAATGTACCAGCAAAATCATATTCTCCAATTTGTCCCCATGTACTTTCCATCGCTATACCGTCGCCAGTACAATTTAAGATTTCCATATTATCTATCGAAATATAACTAATATTACTCCCCTCAATAGGAGTCGTATTTCCTACTTCAATTCCATATCCCCATTCATGCGTATGAGGAATCGTTGTATAATCGTGTGTATCTTTATCACCTTCAATCCTTCCATTTGTAATCCGAGAAAACTTTTGATTTCTTTGATATCTTACGATTGCATATTTAACTAATCCATTATCTCTTATTTTCAAAGTTGCTCCACCTAAATTTAAGGTCATAAAACTTTGTGGTTCAATTGGTGTATTCTCATCAATTAAATATATTCCCATAGGTAAAACAACTTCTATAAACCCTTGTTGAGATGCCCATAATAATGCATTATTAATCCCTTTAGAAGTATTATCAGCGTCCGTTCCATCATTTTTAACATTCCATCTCTCTAACTCAAGAAAATAAGTCCCTGAAACCAAATTAACAGATTCTGTTTCTCCAATCAGTGATTTATTTGACTTAAGGTTATAGAGTCCCCCTAATGTATTATCTTTGATTTTCCTCACTAAACTCTCAAATTTATTCTCTGTTGAAACTTTAATATTTCCTTTTTTCGTCCCAATAAATAACTCACAGGTATCTATACAAAAACAAAATTCTCCCTCGCTTAGCACAGGAAGATTCCCTTTCAAAACACATGTCACTTGAAATTTTGCCATGGTATATATAACCTCCATCTAAGATATAAGTTGACCTCTATTTAAAAAATCTCAACTCACATCCATACATGGGGATAAATATTTTATATTCCGCTTAAATACGTATCCCTTTAATAGAATACTATGCATTATATAAATATTATGTTAGGGCTAATTCTTCACGTTTTCTAATTAAAAACAATATAATATCTATACTTATTTTTTCACCTAAGCAACATCCCGTCCCTTTTTAAATTTTGATAACATCATACTAAAGATGTTCCTTATATATTTAAATTCTGTACTTTTATAAAAAACTAAAACGTATATTACATTTGGTACTAATAAGCAAATTACACCCTTTCCGACTAACGAAATAAAAGTACCTCCTTCTATAAAATAATTACATATACTCGTAGTAATGAAACCTGTAACTATAGTTAAAAATATATAAAATACATATGTTTTAAAATAATTCAAAACCGATTTCTTAAAAAGATTTTTATATACAATATAAGGCTGAATCCAAAGTACAGTAGCAATTGTACTTATCGCCGTGCCTATGAATATACCTACCAATCCAAAAATTTTAACTAATACAATGGATAAACTTAAATTGATTAACGCTTCAACTAACGGAATATACTTATCTTGTACAAATAATCCCGCTTTATTTTTAAAAATAGCTATCGCCGTCCGCATCCCTGTTAAATAAAAATTTATTAGTATCACTACAAAAACTATGTTATTTAATAAATACTTCTTATCAAGCCACCACCCTATAAATGGCTCTAACAGATTAAATAAAAATATGGTACAAAAAGAAAAGATCCAAAAATTTACTAGATAAGTCACTTTAAATATGGAATAATTTTTGTCATTATTCTCAGTTGCAATTAAATTTCCTACACTTGCTTCAATACCATTTAATATAGGATTTACTAAGGCGGATAATTGATTTATTATCATTGTATAGTTCGAATATATCCCGACCGTAGCAAGACCTAAAAAAGAAGAAATCAATATATTATCCGTGCCAAATACAATATATCCTCCAATATTATGCAAAAACATCGCCTTTACATTTATAATTAGATTTTCTTTCGTATCTTTATCTATAGAATACTTCTTTTTTGTGTTTATATAAGGATAGTTCTTATTCACGATCCTACCATTTACCACATTTTGAACTGTATATATGCTCAATTCTATAATTAAATACAATATATAATTTTGTGTATGAAGAAGTATGAATATTTTGAACAAAGTAGTTAGCACTTGGAATATGAGATCCATCCTAGCTAATATATATCCCCTTTGATCCGCATTTATTAAAGACCTCTTATGAGCATTTAAATATGTGACTACATTTTTTGCTACAAATATTGAATAGATTATCGCGACATTTGATATAGACTCCCCATCTTTCATTAAATAGCTTAAAAACGGATATATCATAGCACTTATCGCTAGAATAATTATTGCCAAAATCTGATAGATTTTTTTATATAATTGAACAAGGGCTATAACTTTATGCTGATTATTTTCTGCCAAAGGTTTGTACAAATTGTATACTATACTTGCTCCTATACCAGCCTCAATTAACGCTAACATGGATAAAACATTAATTAATAAACCATCTATTCCCAAATACTCTATTCCTAAACTATCTAAAAAAACTTTCCTCGATATAAATCCCAGAATAACAATAACTATTTGAGAAAATATACTTATTGATATGTTCTTGATTGAATGCATCGTTCGCATGATTAATCCCCTTCATCAACTATATCTCTTCGAAAAATTCAAAATAATCAAATTATATTACCCTGGCAATAATTTCACTCTCATACTTTAAGTCACTAATTGCATTCACATTAGTTCCATTATCTACTTCACCAATATACTTATTTTTTATAGGCTGTTTTTCTGTTACTTTCTTCAAAAACCATTCATATTCTACATCGATATGACCAATATCTAAAGTTTGATATCCATAAGAAGATAAATCATACGCTAATACCGTAGCTGTTGGACCTAGTGCAATTAATATTAATTTAGATTTTTTTTGGTTCTTTGCTATCTCTAAAATTTCTCTATACTTCGCAAAAGCATTTTTCGATGGGCATATTATCCTATCAATTGTTTTAACATTTTTAAAAAGATCGTTTCCTACCCCTAATCTACTTTGCACCCCTTCAATAACAATTACTTCTCTATCATCCCAAACATCTTTTATTTTATCAAAGCGAATTCCAGCCATACTCTTATCTTGATGGTCTATATATAACCTTGTAACTAATGCATCATAATATTCTTTATTCATACTTATACTCTTATAAATTCTGCTACGATTTAACTCTAAATATCTTTTCCAATATACTCTTGATTTTTCAGTGCACCAATTTAAATCTTTAAAAATATTCGGAATACAAACTAAATGCCCCACCTTATTACTCTTAATAATTTCATCCAGTCTATCCTTTAATTCTTTTGAATACGGCTGAAAGATTAAACTTTCTCCATTTATAAGAGCGAATTCACCATCACCAAATCTACTTACTGAACAATTATTACCTATAATATAGTCAAGCGTTTCATCAAGAGTTTTCACTGTTGGAGGCTGCCTTTTCACGGTAATCATCCTGTTATATTGAATGGTTACCTTATTCTTCGTTCCAATATATAAATAATATAACTTTAACAATGACTTCTTCATACCTGTCCCCTTTTTGCAAAATTGTTTATTAAAAATTTATACAATAATGGATGCAGCTTAGTCGCAAACAATAAGAACTTTACACTTTTCCCATACTCTTTTAAACTCATCGTTTTATAAAAATAATTATTCAATATACCAATAACCTTATAATATTTAACCTTATGTTCATTAAACCTTCCGCTCATTGATATTAAATTTAAAACTACCATCGAACAATTTCCTAGTTTTAATATAACTAAGCTATATAACTCCTTATAATATCGCTCCATAAATTTACACATTTCATCATAAATTAAGACGGAGTCAATTTTAAGCTCTTTTACAGCCCGATCCATCATGCTATTATCACGCTTTATATAATGATATTTAGGTTCTCCTATGAAACATACTTTTTTACACTTATGAATGACTTTATACGTAAATGCTGTATCTTCATATGACATACCTACTGGAAATTTAATATCCTCCAATAAATTTCTTTTAAATAGTTTAGTCCAAACGACTTCATCATACAATTTCCCTTCTAACATCGTCTTCATTGCAGTATTTCTATCGTGAATAATAAATGGATGGTTACTTGAAGTTACAATTCTATTACTGTAATGGATTTGACTACTACAAATAGCTATATCACATCCTTGTTCAACACACATACCATATAATAATTCATACATATCTGGTTCTATCCAATCATCACTATCCACAAACCCTATATAATCTCCCTTTGCATTTTCTAATCCGGCATTTCTCGCAGAAGATAATCCACCGTTCTCTTTATGAATTACTTTAATCCGCATATCTTTATCTGCATATCTATCACATATTTCTCCGCAAGTATCAGGAGAACCGTCATCAACAAGTATTAATTCAAAATCTTCAAACGTTTGCGCCAATATAGAATCAATACATTTATGAATGTATCGTTCAACCTTGTATACCGGTACTATAATACTAATTTTAGGATTCATAATTGACTCCCTTCATTTAAATTCATCCAAAAACTCTATCAATATTTTCTATATTATTTAATTCTTCCGTCAACAAATTCGTCGTTATTTTTTTACGTATTATCTTTTGATCTAAAAGATACTTAATTTTGTTATACAAATCTTCCTCATTCCATTCGACGATAAAACCATTATGCCCATTTTTTATTTGTTCATATGCTCCAGTAAAATTAGTTGTTACAATAGGTTTTTTTAAACATTTTGCCTCAGCTAAGGTGAGACAATATCCTTCATGTCTAGAAGTTTGAACATATATATCTGATTGATTTACATATGGATACGGATTTTTTGCTGATCCTAATAATAGAAAATCCTGTTTCAAATTATACTTACCTATTAACGTCTCATAATACGCTCTATTTTCCCCTTCCCCGATACAGTACCACCTTACATCGTATCCGTCTTTACGTAAAATTGATAAAACTTTAATTGCAAGGTCTTGACCTTTTTCTTTTGAAAGTCTACCTACTGTTACTATCTTCATACCTTTATATCCATTATCAAATTCTATTTTTTCTTTTGCCATTTCGTTTATTAAATCCGGAAGTACAATATTAAAAAAGACACTTGTCTTACTTTTAACTATAGGAAACTTCTCTATTAAATGTTTTTGCGCTTCTTTAGAAACTACAAATATATTATCTAGCTCATCGTATAATTTTTCATATAATTTGGTATTAATTTGATGTTGAAAAACATCAAAATGTACCCAAGAAATCTTCTTTTCTGAAGTTACTTTATTTACTACATAATAATCAATTATGTCTGTAGGTCCTTGATATGCTATTGCAATATCATATTT
>NZ_JBHWYR010000049.1:0-41947 GCF_042728695.1 Bacillus sp. NPDC060175 | reverse complement strand
AATCAATAGTATAATATTTTAAGAAAATGAATTCTCTATACTATGTATGATTTTAAACAACGTGATGATTTGTAAGATTTCACGCCCCCCTCGAGAGCACTCCCATCCCAAAAACACAATTGACTATTTTGTTTCCCTACTAAATATGGAATTGTTAGGGTTTTATTGATAGAATATGTATAATCACATAAAAAGAGGAGTTGCATTTGTGGAAAAAATAATAGACGATCACATAAATAATAATATCGAACTTTACTCTGCTCTTACTCACTTATTATCGTTTACAACATTTAAACAGGTAACAATCATTGAAACAAAGAAAAACGAACTAAAAGAGCAAATGAAAACAATTCAGCATAAAAACTCATACCATGTATAAAAAGGTGAACAGATTATATCTCTGTTCACCTTTTATTTTTTATTTTATTTGAAAATTTTCACACGATTTTCTAATGGCTGATATTCTTTATCTCCTGCAGAAACTACCGGTTTACCAAATGGCATTTGCGCAGTTAACTTCCAGTTTCCAGGTACATCCCATTCTTTCCTTACTTCTTCATCAATCAACGGATTATAATGCTGCAATGTAGCACCAAAACCTTCAATCTCTAATGCTGTCCAAATCGCAAATTGCAACATTCCAGAAGATTGCTGAGACCATGTAGGAAAATTATCTTTGTATAGTGCAAAGTTCTCTTGCAAACTTTCTACTACTTTACTATCTTCGAAATATAAAACTGTTCCATAGCCATTTTTAAATGCATTCATTTTCTCTTCAGTAGGTGCAAAATTATTTTCAGGTACAATTTTTCGTAACGTTTCTTTCGTAACGTCCCATAATTTGTCGTGTTGTTCACCTAGTAATACAACAACTCTTGCACTTTGAGAATTAAAAGCCGAAGGTGTATGTTTCACAGCATGATAAATCACTTCTTGAATTCTTTCATCAGAAACTACTTGCTCTTTACTAATCGCGTAAATAGATCTTCTGTCTTCAATTGCTGAGTAAAAATCTTTTGCCATTACAATTCCCTCCAATTTTTCATTTGAGGCAGTATCATATGTACGAAGCATATAATGCCCCTTGAACTTATTATTAATAAGTTCTTAACTTAATAATATCAACAAACAAAAACAAACTCAAATGATATCACTTGAGTTTTCCCCCTCATACTCCCAAAATTTAAAAAACAGCTTATTATCACCAAAATCAAGGTTCAAATAAACTGTCTGTCTTTTTTTATAGCAATTAACTTACTTCTTCACCTAATTAACCAATTGAAAAGCATATGACATCAGCTTCTGTGTTTCTGTAAAACGTTTTGTTTTACTTTTTGTCCCCATAACAACTGTAATAATGCGATTATCGCCTTGTTTTGCAGTACCTGTAAAACAATACCCTGCGCTATCTGTAAATCCTGTTTTTAATCCGTCTATTCCTTCTATATATAAAGCTTTATTATTTTTGTTTAACATCTCATTTGTGCTTGTAACATTAACATTATTAAATGCTAACTGACTTTGACGTAAGTGAGTCACTTCTAATATCTCTGGGTAGTCTTTTATAAGATGATACGCTAATTTTGCTACGTCAGCTGCTGTCATTTTTGTTTCACTTCCGTCGGGCTCCTGTAATCCGGAAGCATTCGCGAATTTAGCTTTATCTGACATTTCTAACCGCTGGGCTTTTTCATTCATAAGTTGAACAAAGTTTTTTTCCGTCTTAGCTATATATTCTGCTAAAGCGACAGCCGAATTATTAGCCGATTCAATCATTAACGCTTGATATAAGTCCTTAACAGTTAATGTATCATTTACTTGCATTGGGATTTTTGCACCCTCTGTTTGTGCCGATTTCGCACTTATTTTCACTGGATCTTCCCAGCGGACTTTCCCATTATGTATACTCTCTAAAACGAGATATGCTGTCATCATTTTTGACATACTAGCAGGGGCAACAGCTTCATTTTCATTATTTTGATAAATAACTTCTCCATTACTCGCATCGATAATAATAGCTGCTTTTGCATCAATTTCTGGTGGTATATATTTTGGTGGAACTACTTTTTCAGATAGCCCTGTTTTAGGTAGCTCTGCCACTTGTAAAGGCTGAGTATCTACATTTGTTTCACTCTTTTGAACTCCTTGGAAAAAGAACCAACATATACCTAGAATTACTACTAATAGGATTGTTAATCTTCCCCATTTTAACCGCTTCATTCTAAAACTCCTTTAGCAAACCTTTTATACACTCATGTTTAACCATAACAACAATTACTTTATATCGTCAAGGTAAAAAGTATATTTATTCATCTACAGCAATTATAATTTCAACCTCTTTCTCTTTTTCATATGTGTTACACTAAAAATAACGAAATATAAGAATATTCAATAACATCTAAGTGAAAAAACACTATATAGTAGAAAGGATTTATACAAATGATACTTCCAAAAGCATTAAAATATGGTGATACAATTGGCATCTACTCTCCTTCTTCACCAGTAACCAATACTTCTCCAAAGCGATTTGAGCGAGCAAAATTATACTTACAAAAGAAAGGATTTCATATATTAGAAGGTTCACTAACAGGTCAATATGATTATTATCGTTCAGGGAGCATTAAAGATCGCGCTGAGGAACTAAATGAATTGATTAGAAACCCTAACGTTTCTTGTATCATGTCGACAATTGGGGGAATGAATTCAAATTCATTATTACCTTATATTGATTATGCTTCTTTTCAAAAAAACTCTAAAATAATGATTGGCTATTCAGACGCAACAGCGTTATTACTAGGAATTTATGCAAAAACAGGAATCCCTACATTTTATGGTCCAGCACTCGTTCCCTCTTTTGGTGAATTTGAGCCTTTCGTAGATTGCACGTACAAATATTTTGCGGATACTTTATTAACTGATCAACACCTTCCTTACAACATAAACCAGCCGTTATTTTGGTCAGATGAATTTATTAATTGGGAAGAAAAAACGAAAGAAAAAGATCTTCGACCGAACAATTGGATTTCAGTAATTGGTGGGAAAGCTACTGGACGTATTATTGGTGGGAATTTAAATACTATACAAGGTATTTGGGGTAGCCCCTATATGCCGCATATTCAAGAAGGTGACATTCTCTTTATTGAAGATAGCTCAAAAGATGCATCTACTATCGAAAGAAGTTTTTCATCACTTAAAATTAACGGCGTTTTTGATAAAGTTTCAGGTATCATCCTTGGAAAACATGAGCAGTTCGATGATTGTGGTACAAATCGAAAACCTTACGAAATATTATTAGAAGTATTACAAAATCAAAAACTTCCTTTTCTAGCCGATTTTGATTGTTGTCATACGCATCCAATGATTACTTTGCCAATAGGTATTCAAGTAGAGATGGATGCAACAAATAAAACGATACAAATTATAGAGCGATGGAAAATCTAACTCTACTACCTCTATTTCAACTCCATAGCTACGTAGGACCTTCTATTGTTTTACATTAGAAGACATGATACTATATATTTTGGAATGTGAAGGAATAAACAAAAATCATTTCAATATGCCTTTTATATATAATAAGAAGCTATTGATTATATACATCGAGTTTACATACATGTATATAAATGTAAAAGAGAGTGAATATATGAAACCAACTATTAAAAACTATGTATTTTTACATGTGGCCTTCTTGATATATTCTATCATTATGGTTTACATGAAATGGGCATCTCAATTCCCTATTGCATCAATTTCATTTTTTATTGCTTACTTCGGACTTGTTGTACTTTTATTCGGATATGCAATTCTATGGCAACAAGTCATTAAGAATTTTGAAATTTCTAGAGCATATTCACACCGTGGGATAATAATACTATGGTCAATGCTTTGGTCAGTATTCCTATTTGGAGATACGATACAGTGGAATCACATACTTGGCGCAGCTATTATTATCGTCGGAATTGTGGTGGTGACAAAAGATGAATAGTTATATGTTATTATTGATATTTGGGATAATTTTAGCCAATTACTCACAAATATTATTAAAAAAGGCTACTTTACAACAATACGATTCTAGAATAAAAGAATATGTGAATCCTTATGTTATCATCGGCTACTTTTTATTTGTAATTAATGCCGGATTAAATGTGATTGCCTTAAAAGGCTTGGCATTAAAGCAAGCATCTGCATTAGAATCATTAAGTTATATTATTATATTAATTTTCAGTTGGTACTTCCTAGGTGAAAAAATAACGAAACGGAAAATCATTGGCAACATTATTATTGTCATTGGTGTGATCGTCTATTGTATACAATAATAAAAAGATCCGTTTATGAAAAACGGATCTTTTTATTATTGCCCTAAATTTTGAACCTTCTCTTTCAAATCACGAACTTGTTCTATCGTCTGCATAAGCTCAGAGTTTTTAAACTGCTCTACATTCATTTTTCCTTCCTCTATCTTTTGCATAGATGTATCAATTAATGTATTTAACTTTTCATTATATCCGACGATTTGCTGGTGAAGATCCTTCGCTACATCCGGTGGTGTTAATTCATTAAAAGCTGGTATATCTTGTTTAATTTCAGTAAGTTTCGTTTCTAGTTCTTTTCGAGCTTCTCCATCATTAACAGCTTTTTCAGCTAATGCTGGCGCTTCATTTGCAAATGCACTTATTTTATTCACATAGTCTGTCGCTTTTTGAGCATAATCTAGGGAGTTTTTCCCTTCCTCCACTATCGAGCATCCCATCAAACCAATTGAAACTACAATTGAAAATAACATTATTTTTATAAACTTCATTTTTACCTCCTAAATAATTGTCATACTTTTATTCATTTATAAACACTTTGTTTTCTTCTTATACACCTTATCACATCATATCTTACTTTTTAATCTTCCTCTTATACATTCTAGAGAAATCATTATTATCCTGTTCAACATGTACCTCGAACAATTTATCATATACTTTTTCATTTCCACCTCAAAACTATCTTCATGTAAATATAAAAACAGACATACTTATTTTAAGTACGTCTGTTTTCAAGGTCAGTATGATTCCCACTAATTAAAGTTTCTCTTTATCCTCTCACATGCCCTATTACCGTTACAATATCTATGTCTATATGTACACTAATAATATCTTCTATAATGTCCGTATATCCTTGGCCTAAAGGTGTTCCGTAATGTAGTAAAATCTCTTTTTTTTCATAAACTGACTTCGGTACTGTAAAAATAAATTTCCTCATATTCCGTTCATCAGCAGGCTCCAGAATTAAAACAATGCCATCCTCTTCAAACATATAATCACGCCTTCCAACAATCCATTCACTATGGCTCAGTATTGCCTTGAAAGGATAGGTTTTAAACACCCTTTCTAACAAATATATACCATTTCATGCTCAACTAGCTTATACGGTCTATATGATTTCACCACAAATACAAAAACACAAACCTTGAACTATCAATAATTTGTGTTTTTTTTCATTTCATTCTTATATACCTTTATCAAGCTCGTATAATCTACGATATTTCTCATTTTCTTTCAGTAGCTGTTCGTGACTACCTTGCATAGCGATTTGGCCACTATCAAGGAAAATCACTTCATCTACATGTTCAATTCCTACAAGATGATGTGTAATCCAAATAACAGTCTTTTCTTCTGTTGCAGAAAACATTGTTTCTATTAAGGCTAATTCCGTTTTAGGGTCTAAACCGATAGTCGGTTCATCAAGTACAATGACCGGCGCTTCTTGCATAAGAGTTCTTGCAAATGCTACCCTTTGCCTTTCTCCGCCAGAAAACCTCTTTCCCATTTCATGCATTTTTGTTTGTAATCCATCAGGAAGAGAAGCAATGTGCGGTGCTAGCTGTGCTTTCTCTAAAGCCTTCCATATCTCTTCATCATTAGCCTCTGGTTTACCCATCCGCACATTATTTCCAATTGTCGTATCGAATAAATGTGGTTTTTGGTTTAATACAGAAATATATTTTGACAAAAAATCCGTATGAGCTTGTTCACCATTCAATATAACTTGGCCATTCACCGGACGTAGTGCCCCAGTTAACAATTTTAATAAAGTAGATTTCCCTGTTCCACTTCTACCTAAAATAGCAATTTTCTTTCCTGCCTTTATTTGCAATGATACGTCTTTTAATACGGATTCATTACTATTCGGGTAATTATACGACACATTACTCAGTTCAATATCTACATGTTTTGGTACAACGTATTCTTTATCTCCAGGTAACTCCTTTCCATCATCTAAAGAGCTATCACTTTCTACGCCATTAAGCCGATGAACAGATTCTATATAAGATGGAATTCGATCAATAGCATCTGATACAGGAATAAGCACATTCGTCACAGATAATGTCATTAATACGAATGCTGCGATAACTGTAGGTGCAATTTGTTCACTTGCCGCTTGATTGCCAGTCCACAAAATCATCGAAATAACTACAATACCTACTATTAAATGAATGATACTATCCCGAATATGGTACCAGCGTTTCACTCTCTTTTCTGTCTTTAACAGCTGGACATTTTGCTCTACATACGCATTAATAAATTCATCTTTTCTACCACTCGCCTGCCAATCAGATAACCCAAATACAGCATCTGTCAATTGTTGATACAAACGATTTCTTCCTCGCTTCAAAGCAACATGATGTCGTTTCATCAAAAGTAGTGATACGAATGGAAGAAGAAAAACAATAACAGCTAACATACAAGCTGCGATAAGTGCAAATACTAAGTCAAATGCACCGATAACAAGTACGAAAATGCTATATACAACTAACGCTAATATACTAGGGAATATTGTACGTAAATATAGATTCTGTAAATGTTCTATATCATCAGACAATACACCTAGTACATCACCAGTTTGAAATCTTGAGCGCAAAAATAACGCCTGTGGTTCTACAATTCTATATAGTTTTGTCCTCATTTTTTCTAAAATTCGTAGAACGACTTCATGCCCTACTAAACGCTCTAAATAATGAAAGACAGCTTGCCCTATACTAAACGCACGCGTTGCAACTATAGGAACATATACAACCATTACATTTTCTGGTCTGAGAGCAGATTTAGAAATTAAATAACCTGAAATGAAAAGTAACATCGCACCTGAACTAACTCCAAGAAGCCCGAGGAAAATAGTCAACGTCATTCTACCTTTATTTTGCTGTATATGAGGTTTAATCCAGTTACTCATCGCTCTCCCCTCTCTTCCCTATGAAAATGTAATGTCTCATTCTTTAAAAGCTCTTCATATGTTCCACTTTCTTTAATTTCCCCTTTATTTAAAATAAGAATATGATCCATTTGCTTCATCCAATGGAGACGATGCGTTGCAAGAAATACTAGCTTACCTTCAAACAGACGTAACATCGATTGCTTTATTTCAAATTCAGTTTCAATATCAAGATGTGCTGTAGGTTCATCTAATAAAATGATTGGCTTTTTACTTAAAAGTGCACGTGCCATAGCGACACGTTGTTCTTGTCCGCCACTAAGCATACGTCCACCTTCTCCAATTCTTTCGTACATCCCATGTGGTAATAATGCAACGAGCGAACGAAGACCAACTTCATTAATAACTCTCTCAACTTCTTCATCAGTTGTATTCGTTTCATAGAAACAAATATTATCTTTTAATGAAAGTGGAAAAATATAAGGTTGCTGCGGAATATAAGCAATATTTTTTTGCCAATCTTCTCGAGTAGATTCACCAATTTCCACACCATTTACTAACATCTTCCCACCCGAAGGAGGTAGAAATCCTGCTAACACATCGATTAACGTTGATTTCCCTGCCCCACTTTCACCAATAATGCCTATAGCACCGTTACCTTTCCAAGTAAAATCAATTCCCTCTAATATAGCCTTTTCAGATTCATCATTCTTTACTTTTACATCTTGTAATTTCAAGCTGCTAGAAGAATTCCATACTATATCTACATTTGAATCTTTCTTTTCTATTTCTTTTTGTTTCTGTAGAATTTCTTCTATTTGCTCCATTGCAAGTTGTCCATCTAATGTAGCATGATAATTCGCTCCAACCTGTTTTATCGGCAGAAAATATTCCGGCGCTAAAATTAAAATCGTAAGAGCTGGCAATAGTATTATCGTTCCATCTATTAACCGTATCCCTAATCCGACTGCTACAAATGCAATTGATAAACTCGTAAAGAAATCTAATGCAAAAGAAGAAAGAAAAGCAACTCGCAAAGTACGCATCGTTGCTTTTCTATATCGTTTACTTACTTTTTCAATCTTTCCTTCGTGCTGTTTACTTTTCCCTAAATACTTTAATGTTTCTAATCCTTTTAACGTATCTACAAAATGATTAGAAAGTACACGATATGTCTCATATTGGCTATCCGCCATTTTCTGCGCTGCTAATCCGAGAAGGATCATAAATATAATCACGATTGGAATCGTTACAACTAAAATGATTCCAGACTCAATGTCCAGTGTAAAAACATATAGAACGATTATTACTGGTACGATACTACTTCTAATCATTTTAGGAATTGTCAATTCAATATATGTTTTAAATTTCTCAATACCTTCTATCGATAAAGTAACCAGATGACCAGTCCCATTCGTTTGGACAAATCTCGGTCCTAACGTAAAATATGCTTCTATTAACTGTTTACGTAATGCAAATCCTGTTTTTTCAGCGAAACGCTCAACCAATATTTGCGATGTTCGCACCAACATTTGGCGTGCTGCAAACGTGATCCCAAAATAAACAGTTTCATTTAGCACAGCTTGCACTGTTTCTCCATGAAATAAAAATGTGATCGCTCGTGCTAAAAACACTGTCTGTGCAATAATACTACACGCCTCTAAAATGCTAATAAGACTTAAAGTCACATATAAAGCTCGGCTACCAGGATACGACGGAAGTCCTCTTTTTCTTTTCATTAGTACTCCAAATCTTTGTCTGACTTAACAGGTTGTCTAAATACATAGAAACTCCATATTTGACTACCGATAACAAATGGTAAAATAGCAAGAGAAAAATAGCTCATCAGTTTTAATGCATAAGGTCCTGATGCCGCATTATAAATTGTCAAATCATTTACCGCTCCTAATGAGCTAATCATGACACGCGGGAACATACCGATGAACACACTTGCACTGAGCAAAATGATTGTTAAGCTCGTCATAAAGAAGGCCCAACCATCTCTTCTTCTTTTATTTAATAAAGTAGAAACAAATAGTGCTACAAAAGCTCCAATCGGAACCATTAGCCACTCTGAACCATGTGCAGTGAAAATATCTGTTTTCCATAACCCTACAGCTGCAAAAACAAGAAGTGTTATTAATGCAAAAGGTGCAATCTTTGCTGCGGCAATACGTGCGCGTTCTCGTAATTTTCCTGTTGTACGTATAGTAAGAAATTGCAAACCATGAACAATACATAGAAGAAGAAACATAACTCCTCCAAGTAATGCAAATGGGTGAAGTAATTTCATAAATCCGCCTACCATATTTTTACTTTCATCAATTGGTACACCTGTCATAAAGTTTGCAATTGCAACTCCCCAAAGTATAGGAGGTAGCATGCTTCCAATAAACATGCCCCAATCCCAGAAACTTTTCCACTTATGGTTTTCTATTTTCGCACGGAATTTAAAGGAAACACCTCTTATAATTAATGCAAGAAGCATAAACACAAACGGAATATAGAACCCACTAAATAAAGTTGCATACCAATGCGGAAATGCCGCAAACATAGCGCCACCAGCACAAACAAGCCATACTTCATTAGCGTGCCAAAACGGTCCAATTGTATTTAAATATATACGCTTTTCCAAATCATTCTTTCCTAAAAACCTTGAAACGATTCCTACACCAAAATCGAAACCTTCAAGTACAAAGAAGCCAACGAATAAGGTTGAGATAATTAGAAACCACAACTCATTAAGAGATAACATACTCTTCCTCCTTATCAAATGGATCATGGCTCTGATAATCCTTTTTCGTTTTCTTATTCGCATGTCCTTTAATGATACGAACGAATAAGTAAACAGTAATGCCTCCAATAATTACATATAGTGATGTGAATGAAACAAGAGAGAATAATACTTCTCCAAATGAAACGTTTGGAGATACTGCATCTTCTGTTTTCATAACACCGAAGACAACCCAAGGCTGACGTCCCATTTCAGTCATAATCCAACCTACTGTATTTCCGATAAACGGTAGTGCAATTGCATATACCATTAATTTTAAATACCAAGTTTTTTCAGCTAAACGATCTTTTCTTGATAAGAACCAGCCGTACACTCCTAGAAGAAGCATGAATGTTCCACTCATTACCATCGCTCTAAAACTCCAGAACATAGTATGTACTGGCGGAATATAATCTCCAGGTCCATATTTTTCTTCATATTGTTTTTGAATTTGATTCATTCCTTCTACTTGACCGCTAAATTTATCGTATGACAATAGACTTAGCATATAAGGGATTTGAATTTCAAACGAATTTTCTTTCTTCTCTGTATCAATTTTTGCAAATACTGTAAATGGCGCTGGATCCTCACTCGTATTCCATAATGCTTCAGCTGCTGCCATTTTCATCGGATGTGTCTTAATTAAATTTTGCGCTTGTGCATGACCGAAAAATAATACCAATGCTGTTGAAATTGTTCCAACAATGATAGAAACTCGGAAAGACTTCTTAAACACCTCAGTCTCTTGTTGTTTTGCAATTTTCCATGCACTAACACCAGCAATAAAGAATGCGCCTGTTGCAAGTGCAGCTGTAATTGTATGCGGGAATTGCACCCATAGTTGTGGATTTTGAATAATCGCCAAGAAATCATTCATCTGCGCACGTCCATCTGCAGCCATTTCATATCCTACTGGGGACTGCATAAATGCACTTGCAGTTAAAATCCAAAATGCTGATAACATTGTTCCTATTGAGAGGAGCCAAATACATAAAAGGTGAACTCGCTTCGGAAGTTTATCCTCACCGAATACCCATAAACCTAGGAATGTAGACTCAATGAAAAATGCTAATAAACCTTCAATCGCCAGTGACGGTCCGAAAACATCACCAACAAAACGTGAATATGTTGACCAGTTCATACCAAACTGAAATTCTTGTAAAATACCTGTTACAACACCTACTGCAAAGTTAACAAGGAATATTTGTGTCCAAAACTTTGTCATTTTCTTATAAACTTCTTGTCCCTTTACCACATACAACGTTTGCATTAACGCAATGATAAAAGCTAAACCAATAGATAGCGGAACGAAAAAGTAATGAAAAATCGTTGTAGATGCAAATTGTATTCGTGCCAATTCGAGCGTTTCCATGCTAAAGTCACTTCCTTTATAATTTTTTATATCGTAATATCGATTGAATTGTATGAATTCACTTCATAACGAACAATTCAATCATTTGGAAATACAAAAAGATAAATTCGTTTATGTACTTTCTGAAAATATAGATTGTCAGTTTTTTAGATAATTACAAAAGAACTTTCTTCATACGATTTACCTTTTCACTATTTCAGTAGTGTTTTATTCGTTAATCGAATTGTATAATATACTTACATAATAAATTCAGGTGATTTTTGACGTATTATTGACAGGATTTTGTCTGAAATATGTCTTTTGTAATTTTTTTGAATTTGATTTCTTACATTTGAAAAACGTATTTTTCAAACATATAACATACTCTTATATCAATTATTATTACGTTCCCTTCTTCATACTCTTGACTTTCCTCTTAAAAAATGTCCTCGAATCAAATCCAAAAACACGCTACATTTTTGTCAAGAGAAAAATGTATTTCCAAAATTCAAATCAACAATATTGTTATTCACAAATAGAAAAATCCTTTCCTTTTTTTAGACTAAAAATTCATTTTTTCGTCATTTTTCCAAACTGACTAAATAAAAAAGTACCGAGAATAGATTATATCCCCGGTACTTTTATCATTATTTCGTTGTATATTTTCTAACAGCCGGCATAATTTCAGTAGCAATTAATTCAATGTTTTTCTCAATCTTATCAAATGGTACACCGCCAAAATCAATTTGTGCCATAAAACGTTGCTGTCCAAATAATTCATATTGGTAAAGCATTTTTTCAATAATTTGTTGTGGGCTACCAATCATTAACGCATCACGATGATCTACTGCATTAGTAAATTGTTGTTTTGGATACCCACCACCGCGTAGTGCAAGCATACCAGCATTAATATGAGGATAATATTCACTCAGTGCATCTTGTGAATTTTCTGCTGTATAAAATAAACTTGTTGTCGCAATTGGTAATGTCGCTGGATCAAAACCACTTTGCTCAGCAGCTTCACGATATGCATCAACCGAAACTTTAAAATTAATAGCTGGGCCACCAAGTGTCGTAAGCATCATTGGTACACCTGCGCGTCCTGCCTTAATTGCACTAGCAGGTGGCCCTCCGACAGCACGCCAAATTGGCATATTGTTATTTTTAGCTCTTGGTATAATTGCCGAATGTTCAAGTGGTGTTCTAAACTGCCCTTTCCATGTTACACTTTCTTCTTTATTTATTTTTAATAAAAGATCCAGCTTCTCTTCAAATAGTTCTTCATAATAATTTACATCGTAACCAAGTAAACTATATCCTCCAATACGAGATCCACGACCAGCAACGATTTCAGCACGACCATTAGAAATTAAATCGATTGTGGCAAAGTCCTCATATACACGAACCGGATCTGACGTACTTAATACTGTTGCAGAACTCGCGATTTTAATATTTTTCGTAGCTTGTGCAATAGCTCCTAAAATAACTGTATGAGCTTGCGTCGTAAAATGCGCTTGATGACTTTCACCGACAGCAAACACATCAATTCCAGCTTCATCTGCTAACTTGGCTGTTTCAATTAGTTCATGAATTCTTTTTTCTGCACTTATTTTCGAACCATTATGTGGATTTAAAATATGATCTCCAATTGAATATAATCCAAATTCAATTCCTTTACTTGTATCAATACGGTATTTTTCCATATTTGCTCTCTCCCTTTTAATCAAGTGGTATTAATTTCTCTTCAATCTCTTTTCTTCTCTCTTCTAAAAATGGTGGTAAATCCAGCTCTTTTCCTAATTCTTCAACTGCTGAATCTACTGTAAATCCTGGTCCATCCGTCGCAATCTCAAATAAAATGCCATTTGACTCACGGAAATATAAACTTTTAAAATAAAAGCGATCGATAATCCCTGTTGATTGGAACCCTTTATCTTTCACCGCTTCATTCCAATAACTCAGTTCTTCATCATTTTTTACATGAATAGCTAAATGATGAATACTTCCTTTTCCAGGTCTTTCACTCTCTCCCTCTTGCTGTTTCACCAAAATTTCTCCAAATGATTGACCAGTAATAGATTGATAAATCCCCTCATCGTCTGAACGAGATACTTCTTTATAACTAAACAAGCCTGTTAATGTTTTTGATAATTTATTTAAACTGCGCACTGTCATTTCAACTGTTCCCATACCTAAAATACGATGATTCTGCTCTACAGAAGATTCATCCCATGCAGTCCAATATTCAGGCACCTCTTCACCGTTATTATTTAACAGCACTAACCGTAGGCCATCTGGATCTTCAAAGTGCAGTGCGTCTCTTCCAGCGTAAGTTGTAATTTCCCCATGAGCCACCTGGAGCGACTCAAAACGTCTCTTCCAAAATGTAAGACTTTCTATTGAAGGTACGAGCAAGCCTATTTGTGTTATTGCATTTGTACCACGGATTGTTCTTCCTACATTCGGCATTTCAAAAAATGATAATTCAGTTCCAGCACTCCCTGTTAAATCGCCATAAAACAAATGATACATAAATGGATTATCTTGATTGACTGTCTTTTTCACTCGGCGTAATCCTAATACTTTTTGATAAAAATCATTATTTGTTTTCGCATTTTTCGTCACCATAGAAATGTGGTGATGTCCTGGAATTGTATACATAATATTTCCCCCTCTAACTATCACTTGATTAGTCAATTGATTGTGTAAAAAAAATTACTCATGTGGTAATTCTTTTTTTTCACTATGCTTATGAACTTTTGTCATTAACGCGTATAGTATTTTCTGTTCTTCCTCATCTAATACATCATCAAAAAAGGATGATTGGAATGCAAGTTGCTCTGGTAATGCTCTTTCTAACACTGCTTCACCCTTTTCAGTAAGGCTAATCATTTTCGTTTTCCAATCTTGTTTACGTACTATATAATCTTCTTTTTCAAGGCGTGTTAACATTCTAGAAATACCACCCTGCGTCACAGTAACTTTTTCTGCTAACTCCATTTGTGTAAGTGGCTGATAAATCCGTATTTGCATAAGTACATCAAATTGAGCTGTCGTCAAATCAAAACGTTTCAAAAACTCATTTGACATCTGATTACTTTGGTTTGTAAACCGTATTAAACGTAACCAGATTAACGATCCTATCGTATTTTCACGCATATATTGTCACTTCCTATCGTGAATCTTACTATCACTTTACCACTCAAGTGATAAAAAAGCAAGTATAAAGATTTAAATATCACAACAGTATATATTTCAAATAATCATAAGAAAGAATTCATTTTTAGATGAATTCTTTCTTATGATTATTCTTAACCTTTAATTTCATTCATTGCTATATTTAAAGCTGCTACAGCTTTTGGCCAACCAACATAAAAAGCCATATGTGTTATTAATGCAATCATTTCATTTTCCGCAATCCCATGTTGTTTAGCTAGCCGCAAATGAAATGGTAATTGTTCTGTATTACCAAGACTGATTAGTACCGACACTGTACATAAACTTCTTTCTCTTAATGTTAAATTGGCATCCCGCCACACTTCCTCAAACAATATCTCTTCACTATAATGAGCAAATGCAGGTGCCATTTCTCTCATTTTCTTTTGAATATAAAATTCAATTGGTTCATTCATCATTTTCCTCCCTCTTTATTTTCACCAGTTGTGCCACCCCTTGACCAAATGACCAGTTTTCAGCAGCTGTCTCATGTAGTGTAATAAAAATGTCAGCACTCTTAATATTTGAATGTTCCGAAATTCTAAAGGATATCGATTGATACAACTCCTTTTTTTGCTTTATCGTTCTTCCTGGTCCACATGTAATAGAAACATGCATTATGTTCTCTGTTCTCTTTTCTTCTTGTTCTAACAAATAATATGGATTATAAAAAAATTCGTTTAGTCGATAAGGTAAAAACATTTGAAAATAATCATTTTCAGGGATTTTAAAATGATCAATTAATGAATGATGGATACATTCACTTATCTTTTTCAGCTCTTCTTTATTTAATATATTCTCTGGATAATACACGTTCACAAAAGGCATACATTTCATTCCTTTTTCTTATTTTAGCATTCAACAAGATTTTATTATGAAATGTGTAAAACCTCATATATTGTAACATCCTTCATCGCTTCAACTTCAGGCTTCTCTTCATAAAAGCTGAATTGACTATAACCCCATTTATCTGGATTATAAACTACTACATTCCCTACACATTTTTCTGTATTTTGTACCTTTTGGTTCATTGTATTTAACTGAGTCCCAACTAATGATTTACTTTGAGAAATACTTCCTGCACATTCAACAACATATATACTTTTCTTAAAATCATCACTTAGATTGACAACTAAAGGAACGCCTATATTTATTTGTTGCCATCCAAACGATTGTAAAATATTATCGTAATAGCCTTCAAAGATAAATTTGTTCATACCTTCATGCTCATTCCAAATATATAAAGGTGCATAACAATTATAGAAATTTCCATTCTTACCAGCCTCAGCAATTAAATAGGCCTTAAATTTCAATTCTTGAAAACCATCTGTTTTATACCCATTCTTTTTTACCCTTTTTTTAATAATTTCCATATCATAATCTTTTGGCAAACTGACCTTATATTGCATCCCAATCATATTTATCACTCGCTTTCGATATTATATACATAATGATAAATCAATGTTTAATCCGTGTAAAATAGGTATAAATTATGCTTGATATCATTTATAATGATACCCAGTAAGGGGTTGAAATGGATGGAAATAAATGATCTTATTATATTTAAAACCGTAGCAAATGAAGGCTCTATAAGTAAAGCTGCTAAAGAGTTAGGTTATGTTCAACCAAATGTAACTGAGCGAATCAAAAAATTAGAACAAGAATTAGAAACACCTTTGCTACATAGAGATAACAAAGGTGTCTCCCTGTTACCTTCTGGGGACATTTTATTAGACTACACGAATAAAATATTAGCTCTTTTAGAAGAAGCCAAAGATGAAATTAAAACAAGTGCTTCTTCTTATGTAATAGCGACGTCACAATCTATTTTGACTAATTATTTAAGTATGCGTATTAAAGAAAATTTCAGGAATTATCAAATATATATAGAAAGTAGTAGCCATTTACAAAAACTACTACAGCAACAAAAAGTTGATATGGTCATAACTTATGAGGATTATCCCGACGCAGCGTTTAAAAAAGTATTCACCACTTCAATTTCTGTAGGCTTATTAGAAGCGAAAGAACAGTGTAACATTGACTTTTCGAAAGAACTTTTCTTTGTTAGTAACGATAAAAAGTGCCCTTTTAGAAATATGACAATACAATTTCTAAAAGAAAACAATCTATCCCAGCATCAACTTCAACAGTTAGATTCTTATTCGCTTATTGAAGAGTTTATTGTTGAGGGAAATGGGATAGCTTTTTTACCGATTAGAAATGATAAATTAGTTCCAATTGAAGATGTTCCAATAGAGAAATTAGCTGTTCATTTTTTTACAAATCGAGAGTTCGATAAAAAGATTCCAATTGAACTATTCAACTAGAACAATGTTTTTTTACAAAATAACAATTTCACGAATTATATATGTTATAACTTTTCTAGAAAATAAAAATCCCTCCTTTTACTTAAAGGAGGGATTTTTATTTTCTTACTCCACTTACATTCTCTTCTATCGATTTTTCACACGTTTTGCTCCACTCCTGCACTCTTCTCCTTCTTACCCCTTTTAAAATTTTTCAACTTCTTAATCGTTCCAACTAATCCTTTCGGAAAAACTAGTAGAACGATAATATATAATAACCCTAGAATAATCGTCCATCTTTCAAAAATCGGATATTCCGTTGCCAGTTCTGATAAATAGTATTTCAGTGATTCAATAATCCCAGCTCCAGCAATTGCTCCGATTAACGTTCCTACTCCCCCGATCATTGTCATCAATAATGCGTTTAGCGTCATTTCAATTGAAAATACCGTCGTATTTACAAAACGCAATGTGATAACGAATAAACCACCGCTAATTGCCGCTACTACTCCTGCCACTACACTTGCGATAATTTTATAATGAAGAACTTTATATCCAAGTGCTTCAACACGTTGTTCATTTTGTGAAATGGCCTTTAATACTTTTCCAATTGAAGACTTTGTGAAAAGACGTAACAAGATGAAAATGACGATTAGACATATAAATGTTATATAATAAAATGTAAAACGATCACGGAATATATCTGGTACACGAAATGTAAATCCATCTCCTCCGTGTGTCAGCGAACGCCATTTTTCAGCAAGTACAAAAAACAGCTGAGAAATAGCGAGCGTTAACATTGCATAAAAATGACTTTTCAAGCGTAATGAAAGCATACCGATTATATAACTAACGATGGCTGATACAATAATTGCGGCTACTATTCCTATGAAAAAGTTCATTATGGATACTCCTTGCCGATCAAACAAGAGTGCCACCCCATACGCCCCTATACCAAAGAACATACAATGACCGAATGAAACAATACCTGTATATCCAAGGAGAACATCAAAACTCATAGCGAAAATAGCAAAGATGAAGATTTGAGTAAACAAAATTAACAAGCTCCGTGAATCATTTACGAATGGAAATACACTTAAACAAATGAGCATAAATACTCCGAAGTATACTTTAATTCGACCCGATATGCTGTTCACCATGTCACCCCTTTTCACCAACGAGTCCCGTTGGCTTCACTATTAAGAAAAATAGTAACATTAACATATTGATTGCAAGAGATAAATCTGGCACATAATACGCTGTAAAAGCACCGGCTAATCCGACGATTAAAGAAGCGAGCGCTGAACCTTGTACGCTACCTAATCCTCCAATGATAACTACTATAAAGGCTAAAATTGCATACTGCATACCCATCTCAGCGAAAATAACTCCTGAATATGGTGCTAGTAGAAAACCACCTAACGCCGCCATCCCTGCTCCTAATAAAAAAACAAACGAGAATATCGCTTTTACGTTAATTCCGAGAGCTTGAACCATCTCTTTATCCATTACACCAGCGCGAATCATGAGTCCTATCTTTGTTTTTTTCAGCAGCAATAGTAAAGCGATGTAAATTAGTATCCCAACTAAAATAACGAATAGGCGATATTTTATTAAGATAACTCCTCCAAATGTAAAACTTCCTTGAAGCCATAACGGTAATTTTGCAGCAATTGGATTAGGGCCCCAAAATATTTTGATGCACTCGCTAAGAACGAGCATTCCTCCGAGTGTAACGAGAAGCTGCCGAACATGGTTTCCATACACTGGTCTAATAAGAAATCTTTCTAAAATGAAACCAAGAAACATACCCATAGCGACTGCGCCAATTAGCGCTAATAAATAACTATCTGTCATATTAAATAACCAAACGCCTGTAAATGCTCCCCATGCAAATAAACCGCCATGCGCAAAATTTAGTACGCTCATTAAACCGAAAATAAGCGATAGACCAGACGCTAATAAAAAAATAAGCATCCCTGTCGAAACGCCGTTTACAAATAAGTTAATTAGCACATCCACGTTCTATCCCCCCGTATCAATGTTAAGAAATACCTAAATATTTATGACATGTTTCCTTATCCTCTCGCAGTTCCTCCATGAAACCGTTATGCACAATACGCCCATTATCCATAATGTAAAAATAATCACCGATTTGACTAGCCATCATAAAATTTTGTTCAACAAGTAAAACAGTCGTTTTTTCCTTCATTTTCAAAATAGCTACCATTAATTTTTCTATCATAATTGGAGATAGCCCTTTACTCGGCTCGTCAATAAGCAATAGTCCATCACTATTAATAAATGCTCTTGAAATTGCCAGCATTTGTTTTTGTCCCCCACTTAATAGCCCACTTTTTTTATACCAAAATTGCTTTAAATCTGGAAATAGTTCGAGCATCCATTCTATCTTCTCTTCAGCTTCTTCCCCATTTTTCCCCCTAGCAAGTGCGAATGTCTCTTCTACTGTTAAATCATGAAAAATACCTTGATTTTCTGGTACATAACCTATACCTTTTCTGGAAATTAAATGTGTAGATAATCCATTTACTTTTGTGTTATCATAATAAACTTCTCCATTTGCTATCCGGTGAAACCCCATAACTGAGCGCAATGTTGTTGTTTTTCCAGCTCCATTTCTTCCAAACAATACTGTAATCGTTCCCTTCTCAACCGAAAGGGACACTCCTTGTAAAATATGAAACTGATCTAAATACGTCTCTATATTATTCACTTGTAGTAGTGCCACTATATAATCCCCCTAAATAAGCACTTTGTACTCGCTCGTCTTTCATCATTTCTTCCGGCAATCCTTCAGCCAATAACTCGCCATGAAATAAAACGATAAGATGATCTGACAAATCTAGCACCATATCCATTTTGTGTTCGATAAGTACGATTGTGCTCTCTGGATTCTTTTTAATATTTTCGATTACTTGTAATATAGCCGGAACTTCCTCAACTGAAATACCTGCCGTCGGCTCATCTAGTAGTAATACATCTGTCTTTAATGCTAACAACATAGCAAGCTCTAACTTTCTTTTTTCTCCGTGAGCTAAGTCTTTAGCTAATACGTCCCCTTTCTCGTGAAGGAGTACTGTCTTCAAAAGACGTCTCGCTTCTCCAGTTTGCTGCTTTAACTTGGCTGCATTCGGAAAGAAACTGTAATAATCCTGAACAAACGATTGCACACTTAGACGCACATTTTCAAGTACTGTTAGCTCTGGAAAAATATTTGTCAACTGAAAAGAGCGACCAATCCCCAAGCGCGTTCGATCTGAAATTGATAATTTTGTAATATCCTGCCCTTTAAAATAAACTTCACCTTTCGTCGGAGAAATTTGCCCACTTAGTAAATTGAATAGTGTTGTCTTTCCAGCACCATTCGGTCCAATAATTGAAATGAGCTTTCCTTTTTGTACCGTTAAATTAACATCCTTAATAACATGATGATCCCCAAAAGATACACAAAGATTTTTCGTCTCTAACAAATGTGTCATGAAATCCCTCCCACTGAAAGCCATGTTTATGAAAGAAATAAGTATAAAGAGGGTGTCCCCTCTTTATACGAAAAAACAACAGAAAATTCAGTCTATTTACTCTGAATTGACGGTTCTGTCTCCTTCATCGTTAATTCTCTCTCTAACACCGGTACTGGATAATCAACACCATCTTGCTTTTTCAGCGTTATAGAATATAGAGTTTGTAATGCTTGATGATCCTTCTCTCTAAATTTCATCTTTCCTTTCGGTGTCTCAAATTCCATCCCTTCCATTTTCTTAATAAGTGTATCTACATCTGTATCGCTCTTCGTTTTCTTTACAGCTTCGACGATAGAAATTGCCGCTGACATTCCTCCTGCTGTAAACAGATCTGGAACAGCACCATTAAAACGTTTTTTATGTTCTTCTACTAGCCAATCGTTCACCTTATTCTTTGGAAGTGAGTGATAATAAACGGAAAACCCTTGCATTCCTATTAGCGCATCCATCGTTTTTAATGCTGGTATATCAGGTGCACCAGTAGAAATTTTAATACCTTGTGCTTCCACATTCATATCTTTCAACTGTTTCCACGGTGAATTCGCACCTGCCCAAACGATAAATAAATAATCCGGTTTTGAGCTAATAATATTTTGAATATTTGCAGTGAAATCAGTTGAATTTGTATCTGCGTATTGCTCGTTTACAATATTCGCCCCTAATTTCTTCGCTCCCGCTTTAAATGCTGCAATTCCTTCACGACCGAAAGCATTATCTGGAGCAAACGTCGCAATCTTTACATCTTTTTTAGCAATTGAGGCAGCCCCAGCAATCGCATCTTGCGAAGAGTTTCTTCCTGTTCTAAAAATATATTTATTCCAGTTCTTCCCGGTAATACTATCAGCAACTGCCGGTTCTACAACCATAATCTTTTTATACTCTTCAGCTAGTGGTAAAACTGCTAATGTATCACTTGAACTAGATGATCCGACTAAAAAGTCAACTTTCTCTTCTTCTAATAATTTCGTAGCCTTCTTAACCGCTACATCTGCTTTCGTTTCCGTATCTTCTACAACAAACTTAATCTTCTTTCCTTCTACTTTTCCTGTTCCACCAGTTGCATAGTCTAACCCTAATTCAAATCCATTTACCGTTTGTTTTCCATACGATTCTAGTGGACCTGTTAACGAAGCAAGAACCCCTACCTTAATCGTTTTTTCATCTTCTGTACTTGTCTTCTTTCCTGAACAAGCTGCTGTTACTAATAACGACCCTAAAACACAACCAGTAACCACCGTTCTTTGCCATTTACGTTTTTTCATCGACATTGTGATCCTCCCCATACTTTACTTTCTGATAGAATCAAACACGACAAATTCCCTTGTCTGTAATCATGTCTTTAAAATTGGTAATGGAAAACTCTTGTAGTAACCTCTACATTCGGCACAAATCTATAATCACCTTCCTATTAAATGGAAACGGACATACAATCAATATATATTCCGTTGTTCAAATGAAATTACTGTTTCATTACAGTAATCATCACGCAAAAAGCTGCAAATAATTAACTTAATTCATTAAGTCAATTATTTGCAGCTTACCTAAAAAAATGATTAATTTTTTTCGACTTTCTCTAACCCCTCAACCAATTGCTTCTTATCTAACCCTTCCCCTATTACTACCAAGTTTGTCGGGTAACCGAAGTCTTGTTCCAATAAAGTCGGTACCCCAAATGAATATTGGAATAGGTGAGGGTATTTATCTCCATGGAATTTCACAAAACCTTTCACACGATAAATACTATCTGGTAAATTCGAAAGCCATTCATATAATTTGTCTTGATCAATCGATTTCGTAAATTGATACGTCATTGTTTGTATATGTAAATGCTGTTTAACATGAAGTGTCTCATGTTCTCCACCACTCGCAAATTCAGCTTCTTCTATATCATTTAAAGATATATTACAATACTTTGTTTCAAACAATTTCGCATGATTATTTATTGCTTTTACATCTTCAAATACTTTTCTCTTATCTTCATCTGTTAATAAATCTGATTTGTTAATAAGAATATGACTTCCATATTTCATTTGCTCATGTAATAGCTGTTGTACATTTGCACTTAATATACTTCGGTTTAACCATCTTACTGCATCTAATACGACTACTATGGATTTCACTTCAAGGAAAGGAGCTAAAATTGGTGATACACATGCATCTAACACTTCAATTGGATGTGCGACACCTGTTGTTTCTATATAAATTACATCTGGTCTTTCTTGTTGATATAAAGAATGTAATTGTATTTCAAGCTCTTCTTTCAACGTACAACAAATACATCCTTTCAGAAGTTCCCTTAACACATTCTCTTTTCCAATAATATCTGTATCTACCGAGTATTCACCGATTTCATTCATTAACACGGCAACTTTTCGATTTTTCTTCTTTTCTGCTAATAATAAATTTTGCAGCAATGTTGATTTTCCACTACCTAAAAAACCACCTAATATATGAATTTCTACTTTACTCATTCGACCGACCATCCATTTCTCTACTTCAAATTTCTTCAAAGCGTAATTATTACGATTTATACTTATCATTTTATTAAAAGAATACCTATTTGTAAACAAAACTGCTAGATTATCGTTTCATTTTCATTCACTTCATGAGCAACTCTAATTCCAGACTCAATCGCTCCTTGCATCCATCCATGTGTTAACGTCGTATGTTCTCCTGCAAAGTGCACCCTGCCAGCTGGCGGCGTAATATATGGAAATAATTCAAGCTCTTGCCCTGGTTCAAAAGCTGTAAATGCTCCGCAAGAATACGGATTCTTACTCCAGCTAAAAGATTCCCCTGTAATAAACTCACTATAGACCACATTCCCATAAATTTGCGCTAAATTTTTCAATGCATAACGAATACGATCTCTATACGTGAGACTATCCCACGTTAACGCTTCATCTGCCCACGTATAGCTTGCTATAACGATAGCTGCCCCTGGTGACTGAATGCCATAGCTCGGATAATATGTAAAACGTATCGGTAAATCCGTAATAGATTTCCCACCACACTGCCCCACTCTTTCCCAAAATCTACTTTTGAACTCTATCGCAATTTTAGTCGCTGCAATATAATTTAATTCACGAATCGCCCGCCTTTTATAATAAGAGAATAAATGATATGGCTGGACTTCTACAAATCGCAAAGCTGAAAATGGAATTGTGACAATAGCGATGTCACCAGTTACTATAAATGAATTTAACGTTTGTTCATGTGTTACTTGCATCATTACTTTATTATCTTCTTGTATTATTTTTTCTACTTTATAGGACATAAAAATATTATCCTTTAGCTGCGGCAAAAATGAATTTGGTAATGCATCCATCCCGCCCGTTATCTCGTAATATTTCGCCGTTGAAGTAAAAAAAATCATTTCTCGTAATACTTCAATTAAAGACATTCCCATATATGCTTCCATATCAAGAAGTACTCCGATCATATCTATTGCTCCATCTGAATAATACTCGGTTAAAAATGCACCGAGCGAATACGTTTTATACTTTTTTTCAACGATAAGCCAGTTTTTATTAGGGTCCTTCTTAATATAATTTAGTATTGGTTCTAATACCTCAAGCATTAGCTCTTCTGCCGTTTTTCCTCTTTCTTTATCCAAAAGCGGATATTCAAGTACACTTGGATCATTTTCAAACACATTCAATCTCGTTTTAATGTTATTCGTATAAATTATATCTGAAGAAGTTTTATTAATAAAAAGATTTAACGGTAGTTTAAATTTACGAATATAGGCTAAAGTTAAATCATGAGTATCCGGAATACGCATAGGACCTGCGTTAAAATATAATCCTGCGCTAAATGGTTCACGAATCGTATACACCCTGCCACCTATTCTGTTATTTGCTTCTATAATCGTTACCTCGTGCCCAGCCTCTTTTAATAAAGATGCTGCAACTAATCCAGATATCCCTGCACCGGCAACTGTAATTTGTTTGGGGTTATTCGTTTTGGCAAGCCCTTCATGAATAATTTGAAGCATTTTTTCCATCGATAATGGATTCCCCATGCCAATTCCCCTTTTACGAAGGATTTTACTGAATTATATTCGTTTAGCAGAATTCCTATGTTTCATTCAAGTAATTGAGTGGATACATTTTCAATCACTTGAATATCTTTTATAAAATGTAATAAAATAGATATGAAACTATAGAAGTAAGACGTATTATCTTACATAATAAAATTTATGAAATAGCGAGGAATTTTGAAATGAAAAAAGGTATTAACCGTGTTGTATTAGTAGGAACAGGAGCAGTTGGATGTAGTTATGCTTACTGTATGATTAACCAAGCTGTAGCTGAAGAATTTGTTTTAGTTGATGTAAATGAAGCAAAAGCTGAAGGAGAAGCAATGGACTTAAGCCATGCCGTTCCTTTCGCACCTGCTCCAACAAAGGTTTGGAAAGGTAGTTATGAAGATTGTAAAGACGCAGATCTTGTTGTAATTACAGCTGGATTACCACAAAAGCCAGGTGAAACACGCTTAGATTTAGTTGAGAAAAACGCTAAAATTTTCAAGCAAATTGTTCGGAGCATTATGGATAGCGGCTTTGACGGTATCTTCTTAATTGCAACAAACCCTGTAGATATTTTAACTTACGTAACTTGGAAAGAATCTGGATTACCGAAAGAACGCGTAATCGGTTCTGGTACAACTCTTGATTCTGCTCGTTTCCGCTATATGTTAGGTGAGTACTTCGATATTGGACCTCATAACATTCACGCTTATATTATCGGAGAGCACGGTGATACAGAACTTCCGGTGTGGAGTCACGTATCAATTGGTATTCAAAAACTACAAACGCTTCTTGAAAAAGACAACACATATAACCAAAAAGATTTAGATGATATTTTCGTAAACGTTCGTGATGCAGCTTATCACATTATTGAACGAAAAGGTGCTACATACTACGGCATCGGCATGTCACTTTTACGTGTTACGAAAGCAATCTTAAGCAATGAAAACAGCGTATTAACTGTATCAGCATATCTTGAAGGTCAATACGGCCAACAAGATGTTTATATCGGCGTACCTGCTGTTTTAAACCGCGGCGGTGTTCGTGAAATTTTAGAAGTTGAACTAAGTGAAGAGGAAGAATTAAAATTCGATCACTCTGTTCAAGTATTGAAAGAAACAATGGCCCCTGTTCTTTAATCATATTTTTCAATCAAAAAAGCAATCCGATTTATATTGGATTGCTTTTTTATATTTTTATAGTTCCCCCTCAATTTAAACGGTAATATTATCTATAAAAAGGAGTGATTTCATGAATGGTTCTTGGACAATTGCAATCCTCTTGCTAGCTGTAGCATCCTTAATACTTTTCCTCTTCTTAATCATCAGAACGCTATTTCCAACTAAAAAATATGATAAGAATCTCGGATTGATTCTAATTATTTTAAGCTTGTTAGCAATACCGATAAGTATCTTCCTTATAGGCGGATGGGCAGGTATGGGAGTTGGCGTAATTGCATTGTTTATTTTTGCTGCTGTTATTATAGCTTTAATTGCAAATACCTTCATTAAGCTACCTCCGCCAAAGAAAAAATAATAAATGACCGATGTTTTCATCAAGAGAAAACATCGGTCATTTTCTATCATTTATTGTCTTTAATCGGTTCATCATTATTTACATCAAGTACATCTAATAAAAAGATAAAGATTGGTATTCCGATAATAAGCCCCCATATTCCGAGGAAATGCTCTGAAAAGATAAGAATCATAAATGTATAAAATACTGGCAAATTCGTTTTTGCAGACATAAATTTTGGATTTAAAAAATAACTTTCAAGAGCGTGAATCACTGTAATGAACACTAGTATGTATACAACATACATAACCCCGCCGACGTTATAGGCAATTATACAAAGTGGAAACAAGGAAATAATAACACCAGCAACTGGAATCAAACCGAGTAGAAAGACCATGACAGCCAATACAAGAAGCTGTGGAAATCCTAAAATGACAAGTGCAATTACAGTGAGCACACAATTTACAACCGCAATTAAAAACTGTGCTTCAATCACTTTTCCGAACGATCTTGCAAACCTTTCACCGAAATATGCAATCTCCTCATAAAAAATTTTCAGCTTACTATCTTTAAATTTCGAAGTAAATGCTATAATGCGTTCTTTTTCTAATAAGAAAAATAAGCTTAAAATAAGAGAAAGTAGTATTTGTAAACTAACTTTTCCTATGTTTGCTATCGATTGATAAATGACATCTACACCTTGTTCGATGTATTTCGATACTTCCATACCATTAATTGTTGAAAGTGCATATTTAATTATCTCGTTATCAGGTGGGTTTTGAAAAAACAATTTAAATTGATAAATTAATTGTGAAATTTGTATCGTTAGTACAGGTAAATATTTATATAGTGTAGTTACAATAAACGTCACTAACACAATATATAAACCAGCAATAACCACTTTCCTATTTACTTTCAATTTTTTCGAGATAAACTTTTGAAATCGATCCATCAAAAACGTGAGAATAAACGTAATTAATATTAAATTAATCATACTTTTTAATCCATACAATACAAGCACTAATATTATTAAAACGAGAAACCGTTGAAACCCTCTACTTCGAAAGAAATTTTTCACTTCATTCATTAAAAATTAACCTCCCCCTTCAATGGATGGAAATTGGATATATTACATTTTATGAACTTCTATAGACAATCTTTCTTACTAATTAGGAAGAATCCTTTTTTTCTTTTTTTATGTCTGATTTTTCATCTAATACTTTTCTAAAAACTATTTTTCCACTCTATATTTTAGGAGAACGTCTATTTTTAAACTGTTGCTCCTTAGTAGATTTTTCATATTGAAAAAAGAGAGTTATCTATTACTTAACTCTCTCTAGAAAAATGCTAAATGAAAGCTTAATTATTTCAATCTAATCATTTCTTTTTTGCAATTGCTTCGCTAACAATTCCTTCACTTGGTTATACGTTAACCCTGAATTTCTGTTTAAACGTTTTACTTCCTCGACATCAGTACCTACCACTGTATATTTTTTCGCATCACTCATATTTCCACTCCCTTTTTCACCAGATCATTTCTTATATTTCTTCCCTAAACTCTTATAAATTAACACAAATAAGCTGTACTAAATTAAATAGACTAAACAGAGGGTATTATGTTCAATAGCTAAAGGGAGTTTAGTTGCATAAGAGGAATAGATAAAAAAATGTCGAATTTATTTATTTGTTGAAATTGAGAACTTGGAGGATACATTTTGAAGAAATATGAGTTTAAAAATAGCATTCCAACATTGGAAGAGTACAAATATTTGTGCGAGTCTGTTGGATGGACTAATTATATGAATTTTGAAGTGGTGGCAACATCACTGAAGAATTCTATTCATTGCATCACAGTCAAGGATAATGAACAAATTGTGGGCATGGGGAGAATTGTTGGTGATGGGGCTATCTACTTCTATATTCAAGATATAGTGGTTCATCCAGATTATCAGAAAAATGGTATTGGGAAAGAAATAATGCATATTTTGGTTGAATACTTAAATCAGAATGCCCCTGATAAGGCGTTTGTCGGTTTGTTTGCATCACAAGGTAAAGAATCTTTCTATGAAAAATATGATTTTAAAGATTACTCACCAAACATGACTGGGATGTTTACTGTCATTTCGACAAAATAAACATAATAGATTTTTAATTGTAGGAGAAGACATCCATCAATATTATAGGAATTGTTCTCGCAGTAACCCTTTCATTATTAAGCTAAAAGGATACTTATCTTCAATAAGATTTTCCCAAATCGGGCGTGAATATTAAATAAGAAAGGACAGTACATATTATATTTGACTAATATGTACTGTCCTTTCATTTATCTAACTTTTTTTAATTTTGATCTTGAATTGTATTTCTTAATAAAATTTCACTACATCTTCAGTAGGTAAGAATGTTCTTTCCCCTGGTTGTTCATTTGGCTCACCAAATGGCATTTGTCCTACTAAGCTCCACTCTGCTGGTATGTTCCAAGTTGCTTTCACTTCAGCATCTACGATTGGATTGTAATGTTGTAATGACGCTCCAATTCCTTCAGCAGATAATAGCATCCATACAGTATGTTGTAACATTGCATTTCCTTGATGAGACCAGAATGGGAACTGATCTTTATATAATGGTGCATTTTCTTGCATTTTTTCTACTGTTGCTTGATCTTCAAAGAATAGTACTGTTCCTACACCTGCATGGAAGCCTTTTAGTCTTTCTACAGTCGCTTCAAAGTTTTCTGCTGGTACGCGTGATCTAAGCGTTTCTTTTACGATATCCCAAAATTTTTCATGCTCTCCATCCATTAATACGACCATACGGCCACTTTGCATATTGAAAGATGTTGGTGCATGTAAAGCTGTTTTTAAAACTTCTTCAATTCTTTCTTTCGTAATTGCATCGCTTTTTGTTACTTTACGAATTGAACGACGGTTCACGATTGCTTCTTTTAAGTTTGTTGTAGTTGCTGACATTTTAATTCCTCCAAATATATGTTTTATTATTTTTATTTAAACAAATCAACTTGATTCTTTCATGCAAAACGAATTAGCAATATCCATCCGTATTACATTGCATACCTTCAAATGAATTTGTTTTATCCTTTTCGATTTCTTTATCAATTACTCTTTGTAACGTTTCTTTACTAGCAAGCCCTTGAATGACTTCATCACCAATCATGACAGTTGGTACCGCCATAATATTCGCTTCATCATATGCATGCTGAATTGCTTCTTGATGTTTTTCTTTATATTTTCGAGTTACTAAAGCATCTTTAAATTCAGCTTCAGGAAGCCCTACTTCTACCGCTAGTTTTGTTAACACATCAATATCTTCAATGTTTTGTTCTTCTTGGAAAAATGCGGTGAATACGCGGTGATGATACTCATTTCCTAGTCCACGTTCTTTCGCAAATTCACATCCTTCAAAAGCTAAATGTGTATATGGATGCGGTGAAACACGTGGCAGACGCATTTCAACCCCTAATTTTTTTGCAGTAGGAAGAATGAAAGAATCCCATGAACCCAACTTATCTGGCTCGTTCCAAGGATCTATTTTAGAATATGGACTTGGACGCAATTCAAATGGCATCCATTCAATTTCCACATCTTTCTCTTTCGCTACTTCATCTAATGGACCTTTTGCTAAAAAGCAAAACGGACATATAAAATCTGAGTATACTTTCATTTTCACAGCCATATTATTTGCACCTTACCTTCTTTTTATTTTCAGATGTAACCATAACAGTTACAATTTTAAGAAAAAAATATGCATTCTCTTTTAGAGACTTGCGATTATCATATTATGCATTCATTTTTTGTTGTAAAGATTCAAATAACTGCCCCATCGTAATATTTCTCAAAACTTCTTCCATCGCGGATTGTGCTTGAATTAAAATAACTTCTAACACCGCTTGAATATTCGCTCCAATTGGGCAATCTGGATTCGGTTGCTCGTGAAAATGAAATAGTTTGTCTTCTTCTACTACATTCACTGCATGGTACACATCTAACAATGTGATTTCATGTAAATCCTTTAATAATCCCGCGCCACCTGGTCCGCGATTTACGTAAACAAATCCAGATTGTTTCAAGTAAGACATTATTTTACGAATGACTACCGGATTTGTATTTACACTTTCGGCCATATAGTCCGAAGTGCAAACTGAAGATGGATTGTTTTTTAAAATAGATAAAATATGAACAGCTATAGAAAAGCGGCTACTAATTTTCATCGTAATCACCACCCGATGTAATCATTATAGTTACAACCGAAAAATAAGTCAATCCTTTTTATAGATTTTTTATAAGCAAATTAAAAAAGTGTCCCATTATGATATATGAGACACCTCTTTTTATTCTGCAAATAACTCTTGGAATTCTTCAATAAATAGCTGTACAGCGAGTGAAGAATCCTTTAATGAAGGAACAGCTAAAGCAATTTCTCTCCATACTTGTGGTTCCAATTCTCTCGTTTGTATATTCTTTGATAAACTCGTTAAAGATAACTCAGCCAAAATTGCGATTCCCAATCCTTCTTGAATCATATTTAAAGCTGTTGTAACTGTCGAAATTACATATTCAGCCCGAAGTGGTACGTTCGCTTGTTTAAACATATCAATAATGGGAGGTTCATATCCACCCTTACATAATATGATTGGTTCATTCTCTAAATCACTTATTGTAATAGATTTCTTCTTACACAAAGGATGATCCTCTCTTAAGACAACAACCATTTTCCCCTTCGTTAAGGGCACGATCTCCATATCTTTATTAGGCAAAATAACAATTCCGATATCAATTACTCGTGATAATAGCCAATCTTCTACTTCTTTAAGTGTACCTTCGCAAAGAACTAATTCTAAATTCGGATACTTTTCACGAAAGATATTAATCATTTTAGGTAAGAAATATGCTGAAGCACTCGGAAAACTCCCGATTCGAATCGTTCCAACTTCATGCCCCTTCTCCATCGCAACTTCTTGCTCAATCTTCTCCACACCGTTCAAAATTTCTCTAATATGTACAAGAATTCGGTTTCCCACCTCTGTAACGATTAGCCCTTTTCGTTTATCACGTATAAGAATGGTAACCCCTAATTCTGACTCAATGCTTGAAATTGCATGACTTACAGCTGGTTGCGTCATATTCAACATCCCAGCAGCCTTCGTAAAACTTCCTAATTCAACCGTTTTAATTAAAACTTGAAGTTGTGTAATGGTCATAACTAATTACTTATACTCCCCATAAAAAAGATTCATTTTATTTATTACACTCGATATCATATCATAGGGAAATGAATTACAACAAGGAGGTCTTACAGTGACACAGCTTTCTCGAACTAAAGCGACAATAATCCTTACATTTCTCGTTATTATGTGGGGAATTAATTGGCCGTTATCTAAATTCGCTCTGCATTACACACCACCCGTACTCTTTGCAGGGATTAGAACTTTAATAGGAGGATTTATCTTACTTATTTTCGCATTACCGAAATACAAACAATTAAATTTAAAGGAAACTTGGCATTTATACTTTATTTCATCTTTACTCAATATTATTTTGTTTTACGGACTACAAACTGTCGGACTTCAATACATGCCCGCCGGACTCTTCTCCGCAATCGTATTTCTCCAACCTGTCTTACTCGGCATTTTCTCATGGATTTGGCTTGAAGAGGCAATGTATGGCTTGAAAATTTTCGGACTTATTCTTGGATTTATTGGTGTTGGGGTTATTAGCTCTAGTAGTTTAACTGGACATATTTCTATTATCGGTGTACTACTTGCTTTAGGATGCGCTATCGGCTGGGCACTCGGCACAGTATTTATTAAGAAAACCGGACACCGCGTTAATGCCATTTGGATGGTAACACTTCAGCTTATTATTGGCGGATTTTGCTTAATCGGATTTGGTTCAGAATTTGAGAGCTGGTCTAACATCGCTTGGAGTATACCATTTGTAAGTGTACTACTCTTTATTTCATTCTTCGTTATTGCAATGGGGTGGCTTGCTTACTTCACACTTGTAGGAGCTGGTGAGGCAAGTAAAGTTGGGGCTTATACATTCCTTATCCCTCTTATCGCTATTATTGTAAGTTCAATTTTCTTACATGAGGCCATTACAATTAGCTTATTCATCGGACTATTATTTATTGTGGTGAGTATTTGTTTTGTGAATATAAAGCCGAAAACACTTGCTGTAAGGCAGCAAGTTGAAGTGAAATAAATAAACGTGAAAAAGAGCCTACTGCTTGTAGGCTCTTTCTTATACCTTACTTTTTACGACGTACTACAAAAACAAACGTACCCACCGAAGATACAATCGCTAAAACTGATAACACAATTGCTATTGTTGATATATTACTTGTACCTTCATTTTTTCCCACACTAGATACTTCTCCATGTTCTCCAGTTAAGGACGTACCTTTTGCAATTGTAGTAACTGAATGCGGTTTTTCAGCTTTCTCATCGCCTGTCCATTCAACAATTTCTCCGTCTTTATATTGTTGATATGCATCCCAAGCTATTTTTTGTTCTTTATCTGGGTTTTTAGCAACGAAAGTAAATCGTTGGAACTGACCAGATAAAATCCCTTCCCCTGTCGCTTCCCATACTACAGTTTTAACTTTTCCAGCTCCATCTTTTTGCTCTTCCACTTTCCATCCTGACACTGGTTCATACTGTTGAAACTCAACGCCGGACGGTATTTTTAGTGTGACTTTTGTTGTTGCCACATTTTTTTCAACTGGTACCTTTATTGTGTAGGTTTCCCATGAGTTAGCATCCGAATTTGCTGGTTGCACAGTTACGTGAGCACTAACAGGTAACGAAAAAATCCCCATTGCAATTATTGTCGCTATCATTGTTGTTCCTAATTTTTTTATACGTCTCATTTTCTTTTACTCCTTTTCATACATAACTTCTGCTTATCTGCCGCCTACAATAAATTTAAAATCTGTATCGAAACTATCAAGAGATTTTGTTAATCCATGAACATGTATATTCCAGTTTCCTGTCATGTTAATATACATCCCTTCCGTTTCATATTCTCCCGGTGTAACTACCGAAACTTTAAATGAACCTTTGCCCATATTCATATCTAACGATTGAGTCGTCAATACAATTTGTTCCATATCAGTAACAGGCTGTCCGTTCTCATCCTTTAAAGTAATATGGAATGTATTTTGTCCTACCTTATTAGGACTTACATTTAGAGTAAGTTCATAGCCATTATCTAATTGCTTACTCTCTGTATATGGTCCAGCAGGGGGCATCGGCGGGGTTTGTACATTTGTCATAAAGGCTACGATTACGAAAACGATCATTCCGACAATAAACTCTACTTTCAGCGTAGCTCCTAGTTTTTTCTGAGCTCCCATTCTCCCTTTCACATAATGAAAAATCCCTAATATCCCCATGCAAACGAATAAAAGTATCTTTGTTAATAAAGCTAACCCATACTTCGTATCAAATAGGGAATGGATTGCAGGAATGAAAAATGTGCTATTAAAAAGGCCCGTTATTAATAGCACAATAACAGCACCTGTTGCCCATGGTGAAAAACGCTTAATCGCATCCCAATACTTAGTCCACTTATCATCTTCTTTACGTAAAAGAAGAATAATCGATGATAGACCACCAATCCATAATGACGCTGCGAATAAATGTAGAAAATCCATAACGACAGCAACATCTTTAAACTTTGAACCATATGCATGACTATTAAAGGCTTTCATAACGAGTAACCCAATAAACAATACAATTGGAAGGCTCCATACTTTAAACGACGAAAGCTTCTCACGCTTCACCGCAAAATATGTAACAATCATAAGCATACTAATAAGAACCATTTGAGTTTTCCATACATAACCAAAAACAGAAAGCTGTAATGTTTCTTTTAATAATAAAGGATCGAATGCTTCTAACCATGAAACATCAGCATTTATTTTCGCTTGCAATGGTAGATTGAATAGTAAACTAATGAATATACCAAATAATGATATCCAAATTATCTTTTTACTTCTCGATCGGACTTCTATTGCATTCTCTTTATACATAATAAGATTAAAGAATAGAACTCCTAAAAATAGTGCGAAGCTTGTATATAGAATCCCACGTCCCATAATCATATCGACCTGCGGGATATACCCCATCTCTTCTACTTGTACATCTTCTGCTCCCGATTCGGCTAATCCAACCTGGAACGGAATAACCCCTTGAATTGGATGTCCGTCAGCTGAAATAACTTTCCACTGAATAGAGTAGAGACCATTTTGGAGATTCTCTTTTAACCCAGCTTCTAATAATTTTTTATTTCTTTTATCAATATGAGCATCTTTTAAATCTACTCTTTTACCTGAGGTATCTCTTACGTACAATGTATTAAAATGTGAAACTTGAATATCCTCATCGAATTCAATTTTCACAACAGATGGTGCTTTCTTCAACTTTTCATTTTCCGTAGGGTTTGATTTCACAACATACGCATGAGCAGATGCGCTTTTTGGTATCAATATGATCAACACGCACGCAATTAATAGCCATGTCCCTATCCTTCTCATTACTTTCACACTCATTTCACTTCTTTCTTCGTCATTGCTACACTTTCATTACTTTTACTTCTCAAGTTTGAATCCAGGGCAAAATGTTAACTTGATTAAGTATAAATTTCTATACAGTTCGACTCTTAAGTTACCCCTCACCTCTGAACTTCTAATATAATAGTAACTACTTTCATATATATAACTTATATTTTTAAAGCTGATTGTTATTATAACATAAAATATATTTATGTTATCTCCCGCATAAGAAAAGTTATCGTGAATCATTTGTGAAGAAAATGTGAAATACATAAAGTGAAACTTTAATCAGTGGGACTTTTACGGGCATTCGATCTCCCACCTAACTCCCTCGCATTCTCCGACTTTTGAAGTGGGAATCTTATTGCCAACAAATAGCGGGATAAATAAAAAAGGTATTACGTTATTACGCAACACCCTTTCTCCATAATACACTTCCTTTACTTCTCTTCCGGATAATCACAATAATTAATGATCGTTCCCTCTGTATCCGCTAGGTTAAGATAAATTAATCTTCTACCCTGCTTATTCATTCGAAGTGTATGCTCTTCCATTCAAATACCTTGTTCTTTAAATATGCTGTGTTTCAACACATTCTTTCCCTATTTTTAAATTTCATTTTCTTTTTTAGGGTTCATTTCAATTATTTTCAACAGCTGTTGTACCCTTTTATCATATGTATGTTCGATTAGCGTTCTCTTCAGCCCTTCCATCGCAATTTTCTTTCTTTGTGCCGGGTTCGATAAATATCTTTCAGCTTTCTCTATAAAATCAACCGCTGAGGTAAATGTCTCAATTTGTACCCCTGGAATATAACACTTTTCTAAATCTGAACGAATATCCGTCATTTGAAAAGAACCTGTACTAGCTATTTCGAATGTACGATTATTAATAGAACAAGCATTTACTTTTACTCTATTTCTATTAAATGTTAAATCCTCTATCGAGCGATGTATATTCATGTTGATTTTACTTTTTTTGTAATATTCTATACTGTTTTCGTAAACCAAAAATGGTAAAAGTAAAATTTTATCTTTCAATAACTCATAACTTTTTAGTCTATCCCAATTACAACCTATAATTAGAGTGTTTTTAGTCACTAAGTACTCTGCAATTGAATCAATAAATGCGAGCCGATTATCAAAAGCAGTCCCTATGAAACTAATATCAAATATGTATTCCTCTTCCCTAAGTATCGGCGTATATACAGGAGGTTCTGCTGCTAAAGGCAAATAATATACATTATCACAACCTAAATCTTTATAAAAATCAATACATCCTGTATCTTGCGTAAACACATAATCATAATCAAGCACTAAGTTTTTCGTCACATCTGTAAAGTAAGGGTCATCTGTAAGCCAGAGTGCAGTTTTAAAGTTATATTGTTTTAAATCTTGAATGCCCTTACTTATCCCTTCTTCAAAACCATGAAATACAATAATGAGTGCCGGTTTTATCTTTAAAGCCGTTTTCACCAAGTTTTCGTATGTTACCATCGTTACATTACGAATTGCCTTTTTCAAACTATTATATATAGATTCCTCTAGCACCGGAAAATAGACAGGAACACTAGATGTAACAAATAATACGTTAAAATTTTCAGCACTATTTGAAATCTCCACAGATAACCACTCTCCAATACATGAAATTCACAATTTATATTATACGTATTGCATAAAATATATAGTTGGTTATAAAGCACTCTTTTTCTTTCATATATTACTGTGCAAAATGAGGATTTCTTAGCCTATAGTCGGCTCCATTTGCTCGCAAATACTAAAAAAAATCATGCCCACTCCTACAGGATAGTGGATAGCTTCTCATAATATATATTCAACATTCCGAAATACTTTCGTCGAAATATTGAAAAGTATACAAATAAAAAGGCGTTACATTAGTACGTAACACCTTTCACAAAAATATACTTCCTTTATTTCACTTCCGGATAATCACAATATTCAATAATTGTCCCTTCCGTATCCGCTGGGTTAAGATAAATTAACCTTCTACCATGTTTATTCATTCGAAGCGTATGTTCTAACGTTCGAATACCTTGTTCCTTTAATTCTTCTAAAGCTACATCTAAATCATCTACACGATACGCAACGTGATGGACACCTTTCCCTTTTTGCTTTATAAATCGTGCTATTGGCGAAGTTGTATTATTCGTTGGCGCAAGTAATTCGATTCTATCACCATCAACTTCAAGAATAGCTACTTCGCTTTCCACACCTGGTGCTTCACTTACGTATCGATCTATTAAAGTTCCTGATAAAACCTTTTCATAAAAATGTATCGTACTATCTATATCTCGAACTGCAATGCCGATATGATCAATTGTTTTTTTCATTTTATTTCCCCTACTACTTTATTTTTTCTCATTATTAATAGTAACAAAAAAAGTTATAGAATCAAATTCTATAACTTTTTAAATTCAACCTATTTTCTTATTTGCTCTAGCTGCTGGTTGAACTTGATTTTTCATTTTTAAAACGCTAATGCCATATCCGATAAATCCACCGATAATCGCTGGGAAGATCCAGCCTAATCCTACTTCCTGCATCGGAAGGAATTTAGTGAACACTTGGCTTACCACTTCAATGTTAACTCCAGCTGCACTTAATCCATCAAATAAGCTGATGATAAATGTTACGATTAAGCTCACTTGATAAACTTCAGCTCTACCTTTGAATAACGAGTGGAAGAATGTTAAGAAAATCAGCACGATTGCTAGCGGATAAATTGCTGTTAATACTGGAACAGAAACTGCGATTAATTGTGTTAATCCTACGTTTGCAACAATTGCACTAAATACACATAGCGTGATTGCAATTGCTTTGTAAGGAATATTTGGGAATAACTTATGGAAGAATGAAGAACATGCTGATACAAGTCCCACACTAGTTGTTAAACAAGCAACTGTAATCATTAACCCTAATAATACTCCGCCATATGATCCGAAATAGTAGTTAGAAACTTTCGCTAATACTTCTCCGCCGTTCTCTAAATGTCCAAGCTTCGCAACACTTGAAGCTCCCATATAAGAAAGAGCTGTATAGATAATTGCTAAAATAGATGCTGCAATGATTGTCGCTTTTGCACAAACGACCATAATTTGTGTTTTCGTTTTCGCACCTTTTTCTTTAATTGCATTAATGATGATGATTCCGAATACGAATGATGCGAGCGTATCCATTGTTAAGTATCCTTCTTGGAATCCTTTGAAAAATGCATGTGATGTATATCCTTCAACTGGTGCTTGCATTTCTCCAATCGGATTAATAAAAGCAACGACTACTAAAATACCGATGAATGTCAATTTAATTGGCGTTAATATTTTTCCAACAATATCGACAATTTTCGCAGGATTTAGCGAAAAAAAACAAGTGATGCTAAAGAATATAATTGTAAAAAGAATTAAAGGTGTAGAACCTAACCCCTCTGGCATGAACGGCTTAAGACCAATTTCATAAGAAACATTACCCGTTCTTGGTATTGCAAATAACGGACCGATCGCTAAGTATAAAACTGTTGTAAACACAATCCCGAATACTGGGTGAGCACGACCTGCCAATGACTGTAAATCGTCTTTACCTGAAATCCCAAATGCTAATACACCAAGTAGTGGCAACCCCACTCCTGTTACTAAAAATCCAGCGTTAGCAATCCAAACATTTTCGCCTGCCGATTGACCAAGCATCGCTGGGAATATTAAATTCCCTGCTCCAAAAAATAGTGCAAACAACATTAATCCAATAACTACTATGAACGAAAACGGTACTTTATTCGCCATAATATAACCCCCATTCAAATTTCCTTATCTCATTTTCCAATTTTAACTAATTGAATTTTCTGAATATTTAATTTAAGTATTAACTATTCTTGAACTCATTATAGTTTGATATATAATATTTTGCAATACTATTTTCAAACTTTTCTTTTACTTTATAAATATACATTTTTTAACATAGAATATAGACTAAAAAACCAACATGGTCATCCATGTTGGTTTTTCCATTTACTATCATTAATTAAAATTTCGCAGCTACTTTTTTAACGTTTTCTAAACCTTCTTCAACAATTTGTTGTGAGCGATCTGGATATTGATTGTGTCCTTCAATTACAACTGTCTCTGGATTTGTAATTCCCCAGAATCCAAGTACAGTTGTTACATAATTAACTGCCATTTCCATAGGAGCCATTTGCTCTGAAGAGTAATCTGAACCACGAGCACCTAGTACAACTACTTTCTTATCACCAGCTAAACCTTCTGGACCATTCGCTGTATATTTAAACGTTTTTCCGGCTTGAGAAAGGTATGAAATATATGTGATTAATGGTGCGGGTACTGTGAAGTTCCATAATGGGAACGCAAATACAACTTTATCAGCTTCTAAAAACTGATTTAAATATTGATCTACTGTAGCAACGGCCTTCTCTTCTTCAGCTGTTAACTCCATTCCTTGACTACGTTTATATCCACCTGAAATTGCGATATTTCCGTAATAAGGAAGATCTAATGCAAATAAATCTAACTCTGTAATTTCTGTATTTGGGTTCGCTTCTTTATAAGTACTTACAAATGTTTCATACATTTTTGAACTAATTGCTTGCTCCGCTGGACGATCGTTTGCTCTTACAAATAATACTTTTGACATTGTTTTATTCTCCTCTACTTTCGTAATTTCTTCTTTTTTACCAAATAATGAGCTAAATAATCCCATTTTCTTCACCTAATCTTTCTTTTCATATTCATTATTCATCATCATAAAAATTCTTATTCTAAGAAAAAGTTCCAATAGATACCTTCATTTAAGGAACCTAAAACTTTTTATTATTTAATTACCTTATGTAAGTGATTGTAATATAGCCACTTACTTTAGTCAAGTAACTTTTAATTAAATATAACATCTCGGATTAAAAACAATAACTAAAATACAATTAAACAGCCAATACAACTTTATTACTTGTATAATAAACTTAGAGAGGGAAATTTATATTTAGAAAGGATTTATTCATGAGCACTATAGAAAAGATTCAAACTTTTATTATTCTTTTTGCTGTTACATGCGGCATTGTACTCGGACAATTTAATATCATACATATGTATTCAGACAAATTTATTGTCCCCTTCTTATTTTTCATGCTATATGGATTATTCCTAATCATCCCATTGAAAGAAATTAAAAACGGATTTCGCAATTTAAAATTCGCCGGAACAAGCCTAGGTATTAACTTTATATGGACACCTTTTCTCGCTTGGGGATTAGGCGCGTTATTTCTTTCAGATCACCCAGCACTTTGGGTTGGCTTTATTATGTTAATGGTTACTCCATGTACAGATTGGTACTTAATATTTACTGAAATAGCGAAAGGAAACGTAGCACTTTCCACAGCAATTTTGCCTGTAAATTTAATTTTACAAGTATTATTGCTACCCGTATATTTATTTTTATTTGCCGGTGTAATGAAGACTGTAGCGTTTTCTGTTTTAGTAGAAAGTATCGTTATCGTAATTGTCTTACCATTTTTACTTGCACATGCTACAAAATTCATTATGAATAAAATGAAAAAAGCTGAAACACTCGAGAATAAAATTATTCCGTTTTTCAGCTCTGCTCAAATTGTATTTTTAAGTTTGGCAATTGTAGCGATGTTTGCATCACAAGGTAAATATTTACTCCAAAATATGAATGTTGTTTTATTATTACTCATTCCTGTTCTATTGTTCTTCATCATTAATTTTTTACTAGGACAATTTATCGGGCGCATCCTGCATTTATCTTATAAAGATACAGTAAGTTTAAGCTTAACAACATTAGCAAGAAACTCGCCTGTTGCGCTCGCTATTGCTGTGACTGCTTTTCCAGACGAGCCTCTTATCGCACTTGCACTCGTTATCGGACCGTTGATTGAGTTGCCAGTACTTGCTTGTGTTTCACAAGTGTTGTTGCTTATTAAGAAAAAGCAGCAATACGCATAATAAAAAAACGTCCCACTTTGGGACGTTTTTTTATTGTCGAGAAATTCTATAAATGCAAAATTGAATTATCGGCTCTAAAGATTTTATACGTTATAGAAGATTGACTTTTCGTTATATTAACAGATCCTTTCTAATTAAAAATTATAGGAAAAGTAAATATAACGAACGCTGCCCAAAGTCCGTAGATTGGCAAATACTTCGTAACAGCATCTTGGATAGCTGAAGGTCCGGATTTGTTTTGTAGAAAACGCATATAGGAGAGCATAATCCAAATTAGATTTGCCCAAATAAGTATGTTTACTCCTAAAACAGCAAGTCTATTAGGCGTAATCCCATAAGAAGAAAGTCTGAACACGATGGCTGACAAAGCCACACTGTCAACGATAAGCGCAAGAACAATTAAGGCAAAATTTATATAATCTGAAATGTTCTTTTTCTCGTCTGAGTCGCTCTCGATAATGGAAAATATGGTAACGGCCAATACACCAAGGAGTATTCCGTTGAAGACTATCAGGAAATTGCGGTCCAAGAATGGATTTTTTCCGACCCATATAACCGTTATTAGATAGAGCAACAATGTGATCAGGACAAGAGGACTAAAAATTTTAGCTATATATGGTGTAATATTCTTAGCAAGTTTCAGATTCATTGATACCAGGTATGCAGCCACAATAGCAAGAGCGGCAGCACCAAATAAAACAACATTACTAAAATAGAAGTCTTCTATATTCAAGTCAACAAACCTAAATAACTGCATGGTTAATACTGCTAGTATCATTCCGCTAACTGCCATGCTGGCGTAGAGAATACAATATTCCAAATTAAATTTAATATAAGCTAATCTTGTACTGCCTTTTGAATATTCATTTCCTGTAAACGCAAGCCCTACCACTACCCATAAGAATATAGGAAGGTGGAAATAAGCAAGGATAATACTGTCTTTATAATTTAATGGCAGCATATTAAGATAAAGCCCAGAAATTAGGAACAACGCTGCAAGGGAATAAATAACACTTTTTTTCGGAGTATTATTGTAAACAAAATAGGCAGCAATAAAGGGAATTATACCAAAAGCCAGGTTAATCGGAGCAATTGCTTCCTGTTCGACAAAGTGGAAAATGATTCTGGTGCTTAACCCGGCTAGAATAGCTAGAATGCCCATAAATAAGAAACCTTTTTGAAACAAAGATTTTTTTTCTGTATTTGCCATCTCCTTAAAATGCAACCTTTCATACCAAGCACCTAGAACCTGAGAATCCGGGTTTTGGTCCCATGCTTGTGAGAATGACTTTTTAAAGGCTTTCGGGTCTTTTCTATACATTCTCTCCAACTCATGAGGGTTATCAATATTTTCAACAATCAAATTGTTAATGTCCATAGTTATACCTCCTCTAATTTTAAAAACAACGTTGTTACCTTTTCCATAAAAAGCACCTCTCTTATTTATTATGATTTTAATATAAAAT